>UQKO01000011.1 GCA_900541575.1 uncultured Prevotella sp. | reverse complement strand
CGGTAAAGCTACCACTGCCGTCCGGTAGAGCTACCGCTGCCGTCCGGTAGAGCAATGAATGATGGTTTACAGATGGCAGATTCACTAATTCTCGTTTTATAGAAGTAGATTTTTATCTTTACAATATTACATCTTGCTAAAAAACTCCTTAGATACTTTGTTAATCAGGAAAAAGGTTGTAATTTTGCCGAGCCGTTACGAGTTAGCGGCATTATTCAAACCTATTAATATATATATAAAAAATGGCAACAAGAATCAGATTGCAACGTCATGGCCGCAAAGGCTATGCATTCTACAGCATTGTAATCGCTGACGTAAGAGCACCACGTGATGGTAAGTTTACTGAAAAGATTGGTACTTATAACCCCAACACCAATCCTGCCACAGTAGATTTGAATTTCGAACGTGCACTCTACTGGGTAGAGACAGGTGCACAGCCTACTGACACCGTACGCAACATTCTTTCAAATGAAGGTGTAATGCTCATGAAGCACCTCAATGGTGGTGTGCGTAAGGGTGCTTTTGACGAGGCTGCTGCAAAGGCAAAGTTCGAAGCTTGGAAGCAGAGCAAGGATGCAAAGGCCGTAGCTGCTGCCGACAAGAATGCTGCCGATAAGAAAGCTGCTGATGCAGCTCGCTTGGAAGCAGAAAAGAAGGTGAATGAAAAGATTGCTGAGAAGGTAGCTGAGAAGAAGGCTGCTGAAGCTGCTGCAAAGGCAGAAGCAGAAGCTGCTGCTCAGAGCGAAGAAGCTGCTGAAGCTCCTGCAACTGAAGAAGCTCCCGCTGAAGCATAATCAATTCCCTAATTTTGCTCACTCATAGTTGGTGAGACAAAAAAACAAAAGAGGAACGTACTCCCAATGACTAGATAAATTCTAGCAAGGTGTATGTTCCTCTCTTTTTTAATTCCAGAAAAGCATATTACAAAGCGTTTATTTTGCCTAGCGGGTCATATCTACTTATCCATATCAGTAATGAAGCGCATTGAGAATAGCGGCTTTTCCTTTTTTGCTAGTGTTAGGACTTGTCACTTTGGAAAGTGAGATGATTATAGATTTCGTGTCAACGAATTAAATTCTGTCTAGGACGGTCTTAATGAGCGAGTCAATGCTATTCTTATAATTAGGATTGGCACGGCCAGCCACACGGTTGGCTATCACCATGCAACATGTCATGGCCTTATGTCCCATTAAAAGTGAAAGTCCAGCTAGAGCACTGCTCTCCATTTCAAAATTGCAGATGCGATGGCCTTCAAATTCAAAAGATTCAATCTTTTTATTCGCTTCGGGGTCGGCTAGTGGAAGACGAAGCTGTCTACCCTGTGGTCCAAAGAATCCACCACAGGCTATGGTGATACCATGTACCATATCGTTTCCTGCAATGCGGTGGATTAACTCTTCGTTGGCATGCACCACGTAAGGATGAGCAATGCATTGTGTTCCATGCCAATTCATGTGCTTGAGAAACGCCTCCTCTAAGCGAAGGTCACTCACTTCGTTGCGACCAGCATAAAAATTGAGCAGTCCATCGAATCCAATACTAATTTCGCTAGCGACAAAAGTTCCTTCCGGACAGTTGGGCTGAAGTCCGCCACATGTGCCCACTCGCACGAATTCTAGCTGTCGGAGTTCATCCTTGATAGTACGTGTTGAAAAATCGATATTGGCTAATGCATCAAGTTCATTGATTACGATGTCGATATTGTCGCAACCGATACCTGTAGAGAGTGCCGTAATTCGTTTTCCTTGATACGTGCCTGTAATTGTACGAAATTCTCGACTAGAGATGTCACATTCTTTGCTCTCGAAATGTGATGCTACCAAAGGAACTCTGCCTGGATCACCCACAAGTATCACCTTGTCGGCTAATTGTTCTGGACGAACGTGTAAATGAAAAATGCTTCCGTCAGGATTGATAATCAGCTCGGAAGAAGGAATGGGAGTTTTTGACATGATATTTCGGGATTTAAGCGCTGTGCGCATTATTAAGTTTATAGGAGTGTTTTCAAAGTTAATTCTTGAGTGACAGAAGATGATATTACATTCTTGTTCAAGTCTTTAGTGTCGTCAAATATTATATTTTATATGAGTAACATGAAAGAACCAATACATCATCTAGGGCTTTACCAAGATTATAAACATTGAAGAGCTTTCGAATTATTCCTCCAAAATTAGGATTTTATAGTCATAAATTCCAATAACTCTTGCAATTTACTTTATTTCTGCTTGACGCATATTCTTACATAGGATTTCATATTGTGCTTGTAGTGAAGGTATCGTCTGATTAGCTTGTATCAGTTCCTTACGCTCTTGCGACGAAAGTCCTTGTTGAGCAGCTTTACGTTGTAGTTGGTCTTGGAGATTTTGCAATTGCTGAAGCTTTTGTCGGGTCTCGTCGGCTTGCTGTGCAATGCGTTTGGCTATTTCACTGCGGAATTGTGAAAGTTGGGTGTATACAATCTCGTTGTTGATTACGTAGAAATGCTGTCCCTGTGTCCTCATATTATCCGTTGTACGATGAGCTAGCAAATTAGTTAATCGTTCGCGAGCGGCAGCAACAATCTTTTCGTCTGTTTGTGTCTCACTGATGGAATGTAGCATTGCAGCGTGCATCACTTTAGTCTTGTTGGCATCACTCATCTCGTAAATATCACGTGTAGAGTTAGGAATGAAGGTGTAGATACAAACGCTATCAGCTGGTTGATTTCGATCCGTGACGAGGAAACCCAACTGCACACTCTCGTCGATAGCTAGCAGATAATCATTGGCAGGCGAATTGAAAGGCATGCCCAAGTTTTCGGCTTTGAGATATTGTTTCGTTTCGGGATTATAACGCGTCACGAAGAGGTCGTAGCCACCGAGTGACTCTGCACCTTGTGCAGCATAATAAAGTGTCACACCATCAGGCATAAGAAAAGGAAAATCCTGTTCAGACGAAATATCGTGCATGCCATTGAGTGGGGTTGGAGCCGACCATCCACTTCCTACATGGTAGGCAATGTGAAGATTGCTAGCACACCCCGCGCTGTCGCTCTTCGAGAAAATTATACGATCACGTAGTTCATTGATATATCCAGTTTGTCCGTATTGACCAGAGGCGAGTGTCTCTGAAGGCATAACATCTTTCAAGTTGACAATCTTACCTGCGTTCACCGACAAGTTAAGTTTGGAGAGCATCTTTGTGCGGCTTACCACGATGCTATCGACAAAGCAGACGCGTTCCGTGCCGCGTAACATGTCCATACCCAAATTGGCTCTTTGAAGGTCGGCTTCTATACGCAGTGTAGATCGTCCAGAAGAACGAGCCACATTAATCTCTTTTTGAAGCAGTCGAGCCGCTTCCGAGAATCGGTAGGATTGTATTAATTGTTCGGCTGATTGCTGATGTGAAACACTAGTCGATGTTGTAGATTTTTTTCTTGTGGTTTGTTTCTGAGCCATTGCAGAGCTTGTCGTAAAACTTATAATCAAGCTCATCGCAAGTGTAATTCGCTCTACGCGCGAGGCTGTATGCTTCAGAAAATCCCTCATCGAGATGGTTGAAGGAATCTGGAAAAGCGTAGACTTAGAATGCATTGTCATAGCTATTTACGTGTAGTATTCTTAATTTATATTTCAGATATAGTTTATTCAAGCTTTTGCTCAAATTATGATGAATCGTAGCTATTTTATGTCAAACTAAAATTCAATTAGTTCTAGTCTAAAAGGGACGACTAAACCAAACTAGGATTTAAAGTTTTGTATCTATCCAATGGATGATAGGGATAGCTCGAAACCTATTACAAGTTCAAAAGTACGATTTTCTTTCAGAAGTAAAGCTTAGAATGCTATCTTTTATGTAATTTTGCATCCAAACAACGGAAAATAGACCCTAAAAACGAAGTAAAAGTGAAGCTTTTCGCAATTTTTCATATAGCCTGTCTGAGTTTGGGCCTCAGCGTTCTACCTCTTTCTGGCCATGCTCAAAAGCCTGTGAAGAAAACGGTGAAATATACCGTACAGATGGGCGAGACAGTGTTAGGAATAGCTCATCGCCATAAGACCACCCTTGACCATTTGCTCAGTCTTAATCCTGGGCTACAGCCCGACTATGTACAGTCTGGTCAGGTGATAAATGTGCCTTTTGTTCCTGGAGGTGCAGAGCCCGCTCCGACTATGGCTCAGCGAGTTGCCGCTCAAAAAGCTGCCGCAGAAGTTGCTAAGCAGAAGGCTGAACAGCCCGCTGTGGCTTATAAAGAGGTGGAAGTGAAACCTCAGATTTCGCAGCCCAAACTGACTTATAAAGAATATAAGGTAAAGAAAAAGGATACCGCCTACAGCCTGGCTAAGGCCAACAATATTACTGTAGATGAACTTATGGATGCCAATCCAGAAATGAAGCAAGAGGGGTATCAACTCAAGAAAGGTGTGATTTTGCGTATCCCTGTAAAAAAAGTGGTGAAAGCGCCTCAGTATGCAGGTCTTACGTCGATCCGTGTAGCAGTGATTCTGCCGCTCGTGGGCAACAATGTAGAGAATGAACGCAGTGTTGAGTTCTATCGCGGATTGCTTATGGGCATCAACGAGATGAAGCAAAAAGGCATGCATTTTGATGTATCGGCTTATAACGAACCAGCTCCCGAACATAGTGTAGCACAAATCATGGCCGAAGCTACAGCCTTAAAGCCTGATGTAATTATCGGTCCACTTTACCCATCCCATTTCACTGATGTAACGGCCGTTTCGAACAAGCAAACCAAGGTTGTTGTTCCCTTCTCATCGAAAGTGCCGCAAGTAGACTATCGTCCTGAGGTGTTTGTAGTCAATACACCTGCTCAGTATGAGAAGTCACTTGCAGTTGATCTTTTTATGAAGAATTTTAAAAAGCAGACGCAACTTATCTTACTGCATAGTGCGAGTGGCAACAAACGATCGTTTGTGGAAGAACTTCAGCAGCGAGCTAGCAGTGCTGGCTACGCTATCACAAGCCTTGCACAATCATCCACCGCACAGCAGGTATCCCTCGCTCTCTCAGGAAAGAAAAAAGGTGCTTTTATTCTTGTCCCCGACGATGATAATGCCGAGACCATGAAGCGCATGCTCGCTACTATAAGCACATTGCAGCAAAGTCTGCCCGAAGCACAATTCTCACTCCTTGGCTACGACGCTTGGTTACGCCAGGCTGATTCCCAAGAAAAACTGAAAATGCATTCGGTTGATACTTATGTGATGACCAGCAACTTCTACTACCCTTACACTGTTGCAGCAAAGAATTTTCAAGAACAATATACACAGTCGTTTCAAGCACCCTTGGTCGATTGCAACCCCCGCATGGCTCCTCTAGGATATGACCTTGCTCGTGGATTCTTTGGTGGATTGGCCACGTATGGCCGTGATTTCAATACGCAAAATCCTGTAGAAGGATCCATTGCTGCTCAACCAATGCTGCAGACCGAGCCTCGATTTATTACGGTAGGAACGGGCGGAGGCTACGTATGTAGAAGTATGTGGCTCATACACTTTAAGAAGGATATGAGTATCGTCAAGATTTCTGCTCAATAAAAACATCTCTCCTGACGACTAGCTGACGAGTAAACAATTCGGCCAAAGGCCCCTATACTTGTTGATTATGTACACATATTCAGTTGGATAAAATAACGAGTATAAAACGTTTAATCATTCATTCGTAAGCTCGCCTAGTTAACTAAAATAGAAAGATATGCGATTCAGTAGGAACCCATTTCGTCTTATACGACGTATTGTCGTCTGTGTAACTATTTTGCTTCTTCATCCGCAAATTATGCAAGCACAGGTAGGTGAACCTAGGCATAATATATGTATAGGTTTTTCAGCAGGCATGGATATGAACCGCGTAGGATTCGATCCTACTATAAAGCAAAAGTTGCATAATGGACCTACCGTAGGTCTCGTAGCACGATTCACGAGCGAACGATATTTTAAGGCTTATTGCGCCTTACAACTCGAACTAAACTATGCTATCCTCGGTTGGCGCGAAAATATTCTCAATGCCAACTCCGAACCGCTTCCCGATACCTATCAGCGCAATCAGCATTATTTGCAACTTCCTGTTCTCGCTCGATTGGGTTGGGGACGAGAGAAACAAGGTCTGATGGGGTATGTGCTCGCTGGTCCACAGTTAGGCTATTGCCTCAGAGAAAATGTATCACAAAGCAACTTTACGCTTAATGCCGACGGGAATCCTGATCGCCCGAATGGTATGTATATACAGTATGGTATGCCCATTCAGCACAAGTTCGATTATGGAATTACGGCTGGAGCAGGCATAGAACTCACCACCAAGGCTGGTCATTTCCTGCTAGAGGGACGCTATTATTATGGTCTCTCCGATATATACAAGAATTCAAAGAAAGATACTTTCAGTCGTTCCAATAACGGAACAATTATAGTCAAAGTGACTTATCTCATTGATATAAAGAAATAATCAAAATAGAATGGAATTAGCAAAGACTTACAATCCCGAAGAGGTGGAAGGAAAATGGTATCAGTATTGGACTGACAACCACCTTTTCTCCTCCAAGCCCGATGGACGCAAACCTTATACTGTGGTGATTCCTCCCCCCAACGTAACGGGTGTGTTGCATATGGGACATATGCTTAACGAAACGATTCAAGACATCCTCGTGCGCCATGCACGCATGGAGGGCAAGAACGCTTGTTGGGTGCCTGGAACTGACCACGCTTCTATTGCAACAGAAGCTAAAGTGGTGAATCGTCTAGCCGAACAGGGTATTAAAAAGACTGATCTCACCCGTGATGAATTTCTCAAGCACGCTTGGGCGTGGACGGAAGAACACGGCGGGATTATCCTCAAGCAGTTACGTCGAGTGGGAGCATCATGCGACTGGGATCGTACAGCTTTTACTATGGACGAAGAACGTTCAAAGAGTGTAATCCACGTGTTCGTTGACCTCTATCGTAAGGGACTCATCTATCGTGGCGTACGCATGGTCAATTGGGATCCCAAGGCTAAGACTGCCCTTTCTGACGAGGAGGTAGTATATAAGGAAGAACATACCAAGCTCTACTACATGAAGTACTACGTGAACGAAGACGACGGCACGGGTGCTACAGGAGAAGAAGGTGAGGTAATTCACCAAGACGAAAAAGGACGCTATGCTGTGGTGGCTACCACACGTCCGGAAACAATTATGGGCGATGTAGCCATGTGTATCAATCCCAACGATCCCAAGAATCATTGGCTTCGTGGAAAAAAGGTAATCGTTCCTCTCGTAGGTCGCGTCATTCCTGTAATAGAAGATGAATACGTTGATATCGATTTTGGTACGGGATGTTTGAAGGTAACACCCGCTCACGATGTAAACGACTATATGCTTGGCGAAAAGTATAACTTGCAAGCCATAGACATATTTAATGACGACGCCACTATCTCTGAGGCTGCTGGCATGTATGTCGGACAGGAACGTTTTGCTGTGCGTAAGCAAATCGCCGTAGACCTCCAGCAAGCAGGCCTCATGGAAAAGATTGAGGATTACGACAACAAGATCGGATGTTCAGAGCGTACAGGAGTACCCATTGAGCCAAAACTTTCTATGCAATGGTTCCTCAAGATGCAACATTTTGCAGACTTGGCATTGCCCCCCGTAATGAACGACGAAATTAAGTTCTACCCCACAAAATATAAGAACACTTATCGTCATTGGCTTGAGAATATCAAGGATTGGTGCATTTCACGTCAGCTTTGGTGGGGACATCGTATTCCGGCCTACTATCTGCCTGAAGGTGGCTATGTAGTGGCAGAAACCATTGAGGAAGCCGTAAAAATGGCACAGGAGAAGAGTGGCAACAAGGAACTTACTGCAGCCGATTTGCGTCAAGACGAAGACGCACTCGATACATGGTTCTCATCGTGGCTTTGGCCTATTTCTCTCTTCGATGGAATTATGAATCCTGACAATGAGGAGTTCCAATATTACTATCCTACAAGCGACCTTGTGACAGGTCCAGATATTATCTTCTTCTGGGTGGCTCGCATGATTATGGCTGGCTATGAGTTCACGGGCAAGATGCCATTTAAGAATGTATATTTCACAGGTATCGTACGCGACAAATTAGGTCGTAAAATGTCGAAGTCGCTTGGCAACTCTCCCGATCCGCTTGATCTCATTGATCGATTCGGAGCCGATGGCGTGCGTATGGGTATGATGTTGGCGGCTCCCGCAGGCAATGATATATTATTCGATGAATCCCTTTGTGAGCAAGGTCGCAACTTTTGCAATAAGATATGGAATGCATTCCGTCTTGTACAAGGGTGGCAGGTTGATGCAGATGCAGTACAGCCTGAGACAGCTCGCCTAGCCGTTGAATGGTTCTCAGCTAAACTGCGTCAGAGTGCTGCCGAAATGGCCGATCTGTACTCGAAATATCGTCTTAGTGAAGCCTTAATGGAGGTATATCATCTTTTCTGGGATGAATTTTCAAGTTGGTTCCTCGAAATGGTAAAACCTGCTTATGGTTCGCCCATTGACGGAAAAACTTATGCAGCTGTGCTCGAAGCATTCAACCATTTGCTTCATCTGCTTCATCCCTTTATGCCTTTCATCACTGAGGAGTTGTGGCAGCACTTGACCGACCGCAAGCCAGGAGAAAGTATTATGATAAGCCCGCAGACCATCGCTGCTCCTCAGTCTGCCGACGAGACCATTCTCGCACAGGTGGAACATATGAAGAACGTAGTGGCAGGTGTGCGTGCCATTCGCAACACAAAGAATATCTCTCCACGCGAACTTCTCGGACTTCAGGTGATTGGTACCGATCCCATTGCCACTTATGATTGCCTTATCACAAAGATGGCTAACGTCAGCGGTGTGGAAGTCATTGCAACTAAAGGTGATGGAGTCAGTTCGTTCATGGTAGGAACCACAGAATATGCCGTTCCTTTAGGTGGCCTTATTGATGTGGAAGCAGAACTCGCCAAGGCCGAAGCCGAACTCAAGCATTTGGAAGGTTTCCTCGTAGGGGTAAAGAAGAAGCTTTCTAACGAACGTTTCGTTAGCAATGCTCCTGCTGCCGTGGTGGAGCTCGAACGTAAGAAGCAAAGCGATGCCGAGAGCAAAATCGCTACGCTGAAGGAAACGATTGAGTCGCTTAAGAAGTAAGTCAATCGATAATACACAAACGTAAATATGTGCAGATATGCAGATGCACAGCGATAGATCTCCCTCTGTAGAGCTTTCCTCGTGGAAAATGTCGTGCAGAAAGATGCTGTTTCGCTTTTCCATCTGTGTATCTGCACATTTCTTCATTGGATTCGTGGATAATCTTTTATAGTTCATACATGTTTCCACTTTACCATTTACAATCAGAATTGTAAAACATGAAACATCTATTTGTTCTGCTCCTCTTTGCTTCGATGCTAGTATTGCCCATGAGGGCGCAGACGAGTTCGGTTCACGATGTGGTGAATGGTTATATTCGCTCATATTCGCTTATAGGGTATCAGCCACGCGATCGCATGGGACTTGATTCTGTCCGTATCGACGAAGTCCTTCGTGAGGTACGCATCTATGCCAACGAGCCATTTTGTTCGCAACCCTTTACTCCACAAGTTGTCACATCAATCTATGCTGATATTCAACGTCGATTGCCAGCACCCTACAACACGTACCACCTGGCTTTGTATAATAAGAAGCATCAACTCATAGAAGATCTCATTCCGAATCTTCTTCGTACAGGTGGACAAGATGAGACTAGGCTCTGGGGACGAATCAACTATCAAGGCAGACCCTGGGTGGAGAATACTTCGAGGGCTTATAAAGTTACAGAAGGGTTGCAAAATCGCCATCTCTTCATTTGGCCGAGTCATGGTCGCTATTATAAAGAAGGAGCATGGCAATGGCAGAGACCCTATCTCTTTTGTACCACGGAAGACATTTTCACGCAGTCGTTCGTATATCCTTATCTTTTCCCCATGCTTGAGAATGCAGGAGCAGTGTTAGCATGTCCACGTGAGCGCGATTATCAGACTTTCATGGCTGTAATAGATAATGATACTCCCACCCGGCAAGGCCAATACTCAGAAATGTCACAATCCGATGGACTTTGGATTTCTTCTCCCGATTCAGTAGGATTTGCCTCACCTTCTACGCTGATTAACGATCAAGTGCATCCCTTTCGGGAGGGAACGTACCGTATGACGAATGCAGTGAATCGTCGTACGAAACTCTCTAGTGCCACTTGGATGCCACGTATTCCGGAGTCTGGTCGGTATGCTGTCTACGTGAGTTATGCCTCACGCCCAAACTCTGTGCCTGATGCTCACTATACCGTGATTCACAAGGGTGGAAGAACCAACTTCGTTGTAAATCAGCAAATGGGAGGAGGAACATGGGTGTATCTCGGTACGTTCGAATTCGACAAGGGGATAAGTTCTGAAGGTCGTGTAGTATTGAGTAATCAAAGCGACTATCGCGGCGTAATCACAGCCGATGCAGTGCGATTTGGCGGTGGAGTAGGGCAGACCGAACGTGGACAGGCTGGCACTTCAGGTATACCTTGTTACCTCGAAGCTGCTCGTTACTATGCTCAGTGGTCGGGAATTCCTGATACATTAGTCAATACCACGCAAGGCACTAACGACTATAATGATGATCTCCGCGTACGCAGTAATATGCTTAATTATTTGGCTATGGGAAGCCCATACGTGCCCGGACAAGGTGGACAAAATGTACCATTTGAACTCTCAATGGCACTTCATAGCGATGCTGGAGTGCGCACAGATGGGAGCATTTATGGTTCACTATCTATCTCTACCACGCAGGATGCAGATGGTCATACTTCCTACGTCTCAGGCCTCTCGCGACAAGCTTCTTCTGATTTTGCTCAGTTACTTCTAGGAGGTGTCGTTTCAGATGTCTCGCGCACATTTGGTTTGTCGTGGACACGTCGCGAGCATTGGGATCGCAATTATGCCGAGACACGTATGCCAGCCGTTCCCTCTTCCATCCTTGAAATGCTATCCCATCAAAACTTCGCCGATATGAAGTTTGGCCATGATCCCAATTTCAAGTTCACTCTTGCTCGCTCTATATACAAGAGCATTCTTCGCTTTGTCAATTCCGAACATGGTATCAAGAATTATAAGATTCAGCCCTTGGCTCCTCATAACTTCTCTTCAGAATTCACAGCTGATGGTACAGGGGTAAAACTTTCTTGGTCTCCCACACTTGACTCTCTAGAAACGTCGGCTAACCCCACGGGCTACGTGCTCTATACAAAGGTAGACGATGAGGATTTCGATAATGGACTTTATGTGGGCAACGTTACAGAATACATGATTCCCCTTACTACAGGACGCGTATATGGCTTTCGCGTGGCTGCCGTGAATGCGGGTGGCCAGAGTTTTCCCACAGAGACTTTGGCGGCATATCGAAGTGCGAATGCGGAATCCAAGCGGATACTCATTGTCAATGGCTTTAATCGTGTGAGCGGACCAGCTTGGGTAGATACGGCAGATTCTCTTGGTTTCCGTCTTGATTTAGATCCAGGCGTCCCTTACCTTCGTACCACAGCATATAGTGGTCAGCAGCGGGTATTCAGTCGTTCGTCTATGGGACATGAAGGTACATCAGGTCTTGGTTATTCCGGACATGAATGGGTAGGCAAAGAAATTGCAGGAAATACTTTTGACTATTCCTTTGCACATGGCCTTTCCATTGCCACAGCTAAGAATTACTCGTTCGTCACTACAAGTAGCGAAGCATTCTCTTCAGCAGTTTACAATGCAACCCCTTATGCTGCAATCGACTATATTGCAGGCTTACAAGCCGATTTACCTTATAATTTGAAGTCCTATCCCGTCTTTACATCGGCGCTTTGCGACAAATTGCAACGCTATCTAAAGAATGGTGGCTCGCTCTTCTTGAGTGGAAGCTATATCGGCTCTGATAGTCAAAATAGCAAAGAAATACGTGATTTCACGGAAGAAGTATTAAAGTATAAATACGATGGCTCTGCGCGTATCTGCTCCTCTGATGAAGTGAACGGACTGAATATGCAATTTCGCATTTATCGTGAGCCCAATGCGCAACATTATGCAGCGCTAGCTCCTGATGCCATTCTTCCGAGTGCAGGAAAGGCCTTCTCTGCTTTTGCTTTTGCCGACGGTCAGGGGGCTGGCGTAGCATTCAAGGGAAAGACTTATCGCACACTGTGTATGAGTTTCCCTTTTGAATGTATTCAAGAAGCCGATGTGCGCCATCGCGCTATGCAAGCAATACTTGGCTTTCTGTGTAAATGATAAGGTGGTAAAGGAAAAATTAGAGATTTTGAGATTACTCTGTCATACTCTCTCAAGACTTTCTAAATAAATAACAGGCGTAGTTCTCTTATATAAGGAACTACGCCTGTTATTTATCGAGTGGTTTAGTGTATTTACTTACTTATTGTTTAAACTCATGGTATAGAGCTCGTCTATGATACCATCAGCCAATCCAATAACAGGAACCAAAATATGATCAGCGTGTACAAGTTCGGCAATACGCAGGAAAATCTCTGCTGCTGGTACAATCACATCTGCACGATCGGGCTTCAAAGCATACTGATTCATTCGCTCTTCCACGCTTAAAGTGTTGAGCTGATTGTATATTTCGCGCACAGACGATACGGGCATACTCTGCTTCAACACATTTTTTACAGAAGCCATGCGATAGATCTTGTTGATATTTCCACCCGAACCAATGATGTTGATCTGCTTGGCCAGTGTGGAAAGTTTTTCCAAATCATGTTGCATCCGTATCCATTCATCGTCGCGTACCTTGCCTGTGAGTAAACGCACTATTCCGATATTGTAAGAAACGGAACTAAGCAATTCGCCTTCTTTTAAGAAGTTGATTTCCGTAGATCCACCGCCCACATCGACATAAAGATAAGCGCCATGTCGGTCGGCCATGCATTCTAGATGATTGCTATATATAATGCGTGCTTCTTCGCTTCCGCCGATGATTTCGATGTTGATACCTGTTTCCTTGCTAATTTCTTTGATTATTTCGGAGCCGTTCTTGGCATCGCGCATGGCTGATGTGGCACATGCTCGATAGCTACACACATCGTAGATTTTCATCAAATGACGGTAGGCTTTCATGAGTCGCAATAGTTTCCGTGCTTTGCGTTCAGAAAGCACACCTTCTAATATCAAAGCATCAGTTTGCAGATTATCAGTTTGCAGATTATCAGAAATGCAGTATATTTGCAAAAATAAGAAAATGCATGTTTCACGTACTACTGCTACATAAGTAGCATAGAGATACAAAAAAATAGCGTATGAAATACCTCTTCAATATCTTGGCATTTTGTTTATTTGCCTCATGCGTCCATTCCCAAGAGGTGGTGGACAAGGTAAGTGTGCGTGTACAGTATCGTGCATTGTATAAACATACGCAGGAGCAAAAGGAAGCGTATGATGATATAAATCTGTTGGATATAGGGAAACATTCATCTCGGTTTTATAGCCAACGATTTGAGCATTTTCTGCATCAGCGCGACTCTGTGAATGCCGACCCTATGAGCTATTTGCAGTTATTGGCAAATACGTTTGGCTCTAAGAAAGGACGCGAGTATGAAGTTTATAAGCATATTCCACAGAGGGGCACGCTCACTTATACGGATGTCCTGCACAATGATTTTTTCTTCTATTATGAGGAATCTATTCCGACCTTTACTTGGGAACTTGCCGAGGGTGATACTATTATTATAGGTTATCCCTGCCATAAAGCCGTTTGTCAGTTCCGTGGGCGCACTTGGACAGCGTGGTATTCATTGGACTTGCCTTTTGATAATGGTCCATGGAAGTTAGGTGGTTTGCCCGGACTCATATTGGCGGCTTCTGAAAGCCGACATGAATTCTCGTTTGTAGCTACAGGCATAGAGCAGATGCGGCAAACAGCAACCATCTGCTTTTACCCCAAGCGTTATCTGCGTTCAACTCCTGCCAAGTTTCAACGTCTGCTTGAAGATTACTGGAAAGACCAATGGAATACTACCAACCGCTTGCAAGGCAGTGGATATAGTGAACCGCCTAAGGCACAACGGACTTTCAATGCATGTTTAATGGACAAGTATGAATAAGTGATATGCAATAACCATTTGGTAAGCAATGAGATATGCCATATTTTTCATACTTCTGCTAACCAACCTTTCGTTCTCTGCACAAACCTTCACAGGAAAGGTGAAGGGTAAGAAAGGAGAACTCTTGGTAGGTGCCTCGGTTGTGGCATCAACTGAGAGCAAGTCGACCATGACGTATTGTCTCACAAGCGATAAGGGTGAATATAAGCTGACTATTCCTAAAGGGAAAAATCCTGCAAGCATAACGGTAAATTATATTGGTTATCAGAAGAAGACAATGCCGTTTGCTGATTTGAAGGATGGCATGACTATCACGTTAGTAGAAGGCGACTTTCAATTAAAGGAAGTAAAGATAAAAGCGGAGCGTATAAAGAGTTCTGGAGACACGCTCACATATTCGGTTGCTGGTTTTCGCCAGGAGCAAGACCGAAGCATTGCCGACGTGATAGCCAAGATGCCTGGACTTGAGGTGAAAGCGGATGGCAAGGTGGAATATCAAGGAAAACCTATCAACAAGTTCTATATTGAGGGACTTGACTTAATGGGGTCGCAATATGGTGTTGCCAACCAAAACATCTCAGCTGATAAGATAAAGAGTGTGCAGGTGTTGGAGAATCATCAGTCGGTGAAGTCGTTGCGTGGCGTGTCGTTCAGCGAACAGGCTGCTCTCAATCTTGTGTTGAAGGATGATGCCAAAGCCGTATGGACGGGAGCGGCTGACATAGGTTTGGGTTATGGTGATGATTTTCTATACGACTGCCGACTGATGGGTATGCGTTTCAACAAAAAGTATCAGACGCTGATGATGTACAAGAACAACAACATCGGCAAGCAACTCGACAATGAGGTGCTCGATCTTGCTGCATTGTTGAAGGGAAGAACTGGCTCTGAATCGGGATTTCTCTCTATGATGTCGGTTGCGGCTCCCGACCTTGCAGACAACCGATATACTTTCAACAATAGTCATCTTGTTGCCGGCAACTGGCTTTGGAAGACTGGCAAGGATTCGGAACTGCGTGTGCAAGGCAACGGATTTATTGACAAGACCGATATGCAGGACTATAGTTCATCCACTTATCTCACCCTTGCCGATATGCCAGTCATAGTTGAGAAGCAGAATGTCTGCAACACCCGAAGCGAATGGAAGGGTGAGGCCAACTATCAGTACAACGGCAGTAAGAGTTTCATCAAGAACAACCTTAAAGGCTATATTGACTTTAACAAGAGTATCGGCACGATGATGTACAACGGACAACGCACCGACATGATGGTGAAGCCGCACAAGCGTAGTATTACTGAGGATTTTCAGATGTCGCACACCACGGCAAAGGGCAACATATATAACGTTGACAGTTATTGGACCTATAGCTATCTGCCAGGACAGTTGCTCACCATTGGTGGAATGACAGAACGGCTGAATCTAGGTTTCTTCTCCACACAGAATGAAATGCAATATAAACTGAAAGTCGGCAGACACTATCTCAACAATGAGTTGGGAGTGAACTACGACTATCAAAGTATTGGTGTGGCAATGGACGAGGAAGCGGAGAAAACGAATGTGTATCAGTTGCTTCGCACGTATTGGGCTCCTTCAATGTCGTTCCTTTTCGGAAAGCACAGGATAGGAATAAAGTCGAAGATAAGTTATGCTCGTCAGTCTTACCGTGAGTCAAGAAGCAATCATCTGTGGATAGACCCTTCGGTGGGTTGGAATTGGAAGGCAACTGTTGTCTCTGAATTTTCGGCTAATGTCGGTTATGCTAATGCTCCATTGATGGGAAGGTCTATCTATGACACTCCTATCTTCACAAGCTATCGCACTCAGGAAGTGAATAGAGGCAAGACGGATGCTACTCACTCTCTTCATGCAACGGCAGCATATAAATACACCAATCCTGTGTCGGGAATGTTCTTTAATATTCGTCCTTCATATAATAGAATGTCGAGAAACATCCTTTACGAGAGTGCGATGAACGGCAATATCTACACCACGACTGCTACAGACAAGGAATATGCCATGCAGACAATAGGCGTTTTTGGTCGTGTAAGCAAATCGTTTGGATGGGCAAAGACACTTGTCGGTATTAGTGCCTCACACAACATCACAGATTATAATATGCTTGTGTCGGGCATTGTGAATGACGCACGTATGAACACAACTGCCGTTTCGTTCAACTACTCATTACGTCCAGCGAGATTTCTTTCTGTTGAGGGTAAGTCGAATGTGAACATTTATAAGCAGAAAAACCTCACGGCTCCAGAACTCTCTTCCGATCCCACAACCGACTGGGAACATTTTCTTAAACTATATGTATTCCCTGCCAAAGGATGGATGCTGAGCATAAAAAACGAACTCTTCCATACCAACGACAAGAGCATCGGTATAAACCACTTTCTTGACCTTGCCATTGCCTACAAGGCTAAGCGTTGGGAGTTCTCTGTCACAGCAAACAACCTTATTGGCACTTCTGAGTTTGAACGAAGAACTCTCGGCAACACAATTGAGTCGTATAGCATAACCCGTCTTCGTCCAAGAGAAGTGCTTGCAAAGTGGAGTATGGATTTGTAAACTACAAGAGGTCCTTTAATGCAAGAAAGATTACTAAGAAAGTCATAACGAAGCCAATTATGAAGAAGAACCAAAAGAACCACTGGGCATAGTGACCGAGATAGCAGCCATCATATTCCTTGTATCGTTCACGAACTTTCTTCCATTCATCAGCAAACATGGAATTGACCTCACGGATATGCGTCTGCATCTGTGCGGTCATCCATTGGCGTTCTTTGGCAAACAGTTCTTGAATCTTTTGCCAGTCAATCGTAAATCACACGCATGGCTTGTCCGCGCTTACGACTTTTCACGCCTTTGGAAATCTAATGCCACGCGTACGCGGTAAAATTCATCTAGATTGTTGGAGTAAATTCCCAAGAAACTTAACCGTTCGAGCAAGGGGATCTTTGATGTTACAGTAGTGTTACATTTGTGTGAAGGTGGTTCACGCGTCAAGAGCTAAGCCTCTTTACTTAGCCTTTTGAGTGTGAAGGAATGGTCTTTCTTCAAGGCACGAAAATCTTCTCTCTGCAAGGACAGAAATTCCCCCTTGCAAACGGGTGAATATGTAAACTGAGAACAGAGGCCTCCGAACTTCGTCATTATCAAGCTAAAACCTAGGCCATCCCGTTTCTATTTGAAGATCTTCCCATCGTTCACTGGGCGGTGAACGATCAGTCACTGGGCGTTGAACGATCAGTCACTGGGCGGTGAACGATGGAAAGATGGTCATCTGTGAACGGCAAGATGAGGATCTGAGAACGGCATGATGTACATTTGAGAACGACAAATACAAAGTTCCATAACGTCGCTCAGGAAATTCTTGGGTAACGTGGCTTTCCGCAGAATCGACAAACTAGTAATGGTTTCACCCACACTCACCGATGAGGAGGGGATGGCACGCATACAAAGTTTGCTTGCGGAATATCTTGATGTAGCGACATTACCTCAGATTGTAGTTTCAAGCAAACTAGATGTTACAAAAGGTAGCGTATTACGAAAGCTTTATCATACAATATATAAATTTCTTAGCTTTTGTTTTGTTTTGACGATGGCTTGCATTAACTTTGTCAGCATGAAAAAGAAAATACTTTACATAGTGAATCCCATATCTGGTACACAGCGCAAGCAAAATATCACGAGGCTTGCGCTAGAAAAGACAGATCAGGCAATTTACGATGTAGAAATAAAAGAGACTCAATATGCAGGTCATGCCACAAAGATAGCTCTCGAAGCTGCTGCACGGGGATTTGACATAGTGGTAGCCGTAGGAGGCGATGGCACGGTCAATGAAGTAGGACGTGCATTGGTGCATACGCAGACTGCTTTGGGCATAGTACCTTGTGGATCGGGCAATGGATTAGCGCGCCATCTCTGCATACCGCTGAATCCGTCGAGAGCCATAGAACTCATCAATCGAGGAAAAATTCATCTCCTTGATTATGGAACAATCAACGATCGTCCCTTCTTCTGTACTTGTGGCGTAGGTTTCGACGCTTTTATAAGCGAGCGTTTCGCCTCATCGGAAAAGCGAGGATTGCTCACTTATGTGGAGAATACGCTTAAATCGGGTCTTCAGTATAAACCGCAAGTCTACACCATAGAGGACGAGAACGGAACGGAAACACTTGATGCCTTTCTCATAGCTTGTGCCAACGCTTCGCAGTATGGCAATGATGCTTTTATCGCGCCTGAAGCGAGCATGAAGGACGGATTGATGGACGTGGTAGTGATGGAACCTTTCAATGCTTTGGAATCTGCACAAGTTGCGTTGCAGCTCTTTAGCGGAACGCTTCCGAGGAATAGTCACGTAAAGACATTCCGCACTTCGCATCTTCGAATAAAACGGGCAGGGGAGGGGATTGCCCACTTTGATGGCGATCCGTTTTGGACGGGAAGCGTGATTGATGTAAGACTTCATCCGAGTGCTTTCAGAGTGGTGGTGAATCCTGAAAAATGCAAAGAACCGCAACCCTCAGACCAACCTATCAAGAATTTGCTTCAGCTCATCCCCGATTTCTTTAATGAATGGAAGCGTATGCCTGAAAGTCTGCTCAACAAAACGGGACGCGACTTAAAAAAACTGAACAAAAATATACTAGATAAACTTACAGGAAAGAATTGAAACAATCTAACTTTTCCTTCCTGTAAAAACAAAGACGAAACAGATAATGAATAAGATAAAACAATCCATTGTAGGCCATTTGAAAGAATATCGTGAAGATATAAAGAATGCCATTGATGTGATGAACCGAGGGGGCGTGATTCTCTATCCTACAGATACCATTTGGGGGATAGGTTGCGATGCCACTAATGAGGAGGCTGTAAAGCGTGTGTTTGAAATCAAACGGAGAAGCGATGCAAAGGCTTTGATCTCCCTGGTAGATTCTGAAGCAAAGATTGCATTTTATGTGCGAGAAGTGCCTGAAGTGGCATGGCAACTGATGGACGTGGCCGAACGTCCCCTCACGATTATCTATGACGGAGCGCGCAATCTTGCTCCCAATCTGATGGCAGAAGATGGAAGTGCGGCCCTTAGGGTAACTCATGAAGAGTTTAGCCAAAATCTTTGTATGCGTATGCGCAGAGCTGTGGTCTCTACTTCAGCAAATATCAGTGGACAACCATCGCCTCGTAAATTTCAAGAGATTTCTCCCGAAATCCTCGAAGCAGTAGACTACGTGTGTACTTCGCGACGCAATGAATCGGAAAATCCCCCTGCTTCTAATATCATTAAGCTAGGTGTGGGAGGAGAAGTAAAAGTAATAAGATAAGAACTTATACCTAAAGAAAAGGTGTGATGCGTGAATACATAAACCTTAGAGCGAATATCGAATATTCTTTCGCTTTACTCTCAACAGAATGCTTTCTTGTAACATCGCACACACAATATTAGTAAACGTATTTTATGTCAGATACAACGCAAGATTTATACAACAGTACAACTAATGGGCAGCGAGCGCGAGCCATCGTGAAAGGACATAACGTGTTTATGCGAAGACTTTCCGTGTGGATATCCAAGCATTTAAGCCAAAAACAATTCATTTTGATATTGGCTTTTATTGTGGGGGTAGGGTCGGCAGTAGCAGCGCAAACACTTAAATTTCTTATCCACGAGATAGAGCATTTACTCACGGCACAATTTGATGTGACACATTCTAACTGGCTGTTCTTGGTCTACCCTGTTGTGGGTATTTATCTGACAGCACTATTTATCCGATATATCGTAAGAGACGACATCGGGCATGGTGTGACGAAGATACTTTATGCTCTTTCGCGCAAGCAAGGCAGTATTCGTGGTCATAATTGTTGGTCGAGCGTAGTGGCCTCAGCTCTCACTATCGGCTTTGGTGGATCGGTGGGTGCGGAATCGCCAATTGTTCTTACAGGATCGGCCATAGGAAGTCGATTAGGACAATTATTCCAACTTGACCATAAGACCATGATGCTCCTTATCGGTTGTGGCGCTTCAGGAGCTGTAGCAGGTATTTTCAAAGCGCCTATTGCAGGACTGATGTTTACGCTAGAAGTGCTCATGGTCGACCTCACTATGGCTTCCTTGCTTCCGTTATTGGTAAGTTGCCTTACGGCTACATGCATCACTTATGCTTGGACAGGGATGAATCCCATGTTTATCTTTGAACTTAGCGATCCATTCAATGTAGGTCGTGTTCCCACTTCCGTACTATTGGGCGTGTTCTGCGGTTTTATCTCGTTATATTTTACACGTGTGATGAGTTCGTTTGAGCAAGTGTTCGGCCGAATGCACAATATGTATGCCAAACTGGCTCTAGGCGGCACAGTGCTCGCTGTGCTGATTTATTTCTTTCCACCACTTTATGGTGAAGGTTATAGTACGATAAGCATATTGTTAGGAGGTCATACAGAGACAGATCAGGTACTCAACAATTCTCTGTTCTATCACCATCCAGAATATCTATTGGTGTATCTTGGAATGATTATCTTGCTGAAAGTGTTTGCTACAACTGCCACCAATGGTGGTGGGGGATGTGGTGGTACGTTTGCTCCGAGTCTTTTCTTGGGTTGTGTGGGCGGATTCGTATTCTCTCGCTTGTGGAATATGTATTGTCCTATTGACACGATTGTGCCAGAGACCAATTATGCACTTTTAGGTATGGCAGGCGTGATGAGTGGCGTTTTCCATGCTCCCCTCACAGGCGTGTTTCTTATTGCAGAACTGACGGGAGGCCATCAACTCTTTATTCCATTGATGATTGTCTCCGTGGCTTCGTATCTTACGATCAATGCCTTTGAAAAGCATAGTATCTACGCCATTCGTTTGGCACGAAAAGGGGAACTCTTAACTCACCATAAAGATCGTTCTGTACTAACGCTTATGTCGCTCGATGCCATTATTGATAAGGAACGTCCCAAACTTACTCCCGATATGTATCTAGGACAGATAGTACAGGCAGTGTCGAAAAGCAAGAGCCTTCACTTTGCAGTGGTGGATATGAAAGGAGGCATGATGGGCGTGATCAATGTTAACAAGATTCGTCAAGTAATTTTTAGAAGTGAACTCTACCGAATGTATAAGGCTACGCAGCTTATGCAACAGCCAGAAATAGTGTTACGAACCGACGACAATATGCAGACCGTGATGGACAAATTTTCCCGTTGCGATGCTGGCACATTGCCTGTGCTTAATCCCGATGGTACCTTCGTTGGTTTTGTCTCTCGAACAAGGCTGTATGCTTCTTATCGTCAAATCATCAAGGACTTCTCAGAGGAGTAAACTCAACACGTTATTTAATAACCCTATATATTTATGGAATTGTACGGACTTTTGGGCTATCCACTTGGTCATAGCTTTTCTGCAAAATATTTTGCAGATAAATTTGAACGTGAACAAATCGATGCGGAATATCACAACTTTGAATTTTCTGCGGTAGAAGAAGCTATAGCGTATCTCTTGCGTCAACCTAATTTGAAGGGATTTAACGTAACAATTCCATACAAACAAGCCATTATTCCTTATCTCGAGCGTCTTACTCCGGAGGCCAAAGAGATTGGAGCTGTCAATGTGGTACGTGTGGAGAACAATTCATCTTCTCCTACGGGGAAGAGCTTGATAGGTTACAATTCAGATGTGGTAGGGTTTACCGAATCTATCCGTCCACTATTGCACAAGAACGTTCACACGAAAGCGCTCGTATTAGGTACAGGAGGCGCCTCTAAAGCGATAGTTTATGGATTACGAAAGATGGGGATAACACCTACCTATGTGAGCCGTCATCCACAATCAGGACAATTGAGCTATGAAGAATTATCGCCCGATGTTATGGCTGAACATAAAGTCATCGTAAATTGCTCACCCGTAGGAATGTATCCAAAGATTGATACGTGTCCTGCGATTCCTTACGAATCTCTTTCTCCCGATCATTTACTTTACGATTTGGTATATAATCCGCTTGAAACGCTTTTTATGAAGCGTGGACTTGAGCAGGGGGCTGCGGTTAAGAATGGATTGGAGATGTTGCATCTGCAAGCTGATGCTGCTTGGAAAATGTGGCATGAGAAGGACTAACTCCAAAGTCATGGAATTTCAAAAGAACTTTCGAAATTCCTCATTATAAATTGTGTATAAAACGTATTCAATCAGTACGAATTAGGGCTGACACCTTGCGAGAGGTATCAGCCCTAATTCGCTCGTTTCCTTTATTTCTCTAATCATTCATTATATCTAATTGTCTGCTGAGTCTCTCCTTTTCTCACTTAGATATTGCTTTTATCTTCAATGTTCGCAGATATTCTTTTTGTTCTGGAGAAATTCTGTAGCTCTCGATGGCCTTTTGGATAGTCTTATTGTGCGTCCATGAAGCTAGACGTTTCTGTTCGATGTATGGAATCGTTGCGTTCCATTGCTTAGCAAGAGCTGTAGCGAAGAACCATGCTATCATCATCTTTACGTAATATTCATTACTCTTTACAGATACAGGAATTTCAAGATATTCAGCTTTGAAGTCTTCATCCAGAAAATGAGACATAAGTGTTTCTATTCCAAAGCGACAAGTGTAAATGTGGGATGACTTGCTCCAAGTTCTGATCTTCAGCAATAGCTCCTTCTTGTGTTTGGCAAATACCTTCGGAGACATTATGTCGCAAACAGCCCAATTGTCCACGAAAGGAAGGAAATCGTCTGTCAGCCGGATACATTCTTCATAGTTCTTCACTTGAGAGATGAGGATACTGTGAAGTATATTCTCGTCATAATATTCGTGAGGCAACTGCTTTAGAAAATCCACGCATACGGCTTCCTGTGCAAACTCTTTTGCGAACTTACGGAGCACAGGCACACGGATGCCTATGAAACTTTCTAAAGGCACTCCCGGCGTCAGTTTGGATTGGAAAGCAGCATACTGCTTATCTTGCATGGCGAACAGTCTTTCTTGAAGTAATGTCATAGATTTTGTAATGTGAGTTCGGGATAAGGATTATGGTAAGCAAATAGGGCAAAACAAGCATAAATAGTTTGTTTTACCCTTTGCTAATTCATTGAATATTAGTTGTAGCTATTTTAACTTATCATACTCTTCATCGCTAACAGGCTCCAGCCACTCGTTGGAGGTGTTCTCGCCAGGGATTTCAAAGGCGAGGTGAGCAAACCAGCTGTCTTTTGCAGCACCATGCCAATGCTTCACGTTGGCAGGAATATGGATGACTGTGCCTGGGAGAATCTCCTGTGCAGGCTTGCCTTCTTCCTGATACCAGCCGTGTCCGGCTACGCCTACGAGCATCTGTCCGCCACCCTTTGTTGCGTGGTGCGTGTGCCAGTTGTTGCGGCAACCAGGTTCAAAGGTTACGTTGAAGAAAGGTATCTGACTGTCAGATATTTGCGCCAGATAACTGTTGCCCTTGAAGTATTTGGCATAAGCTGTATTTGGCTCTCCAATAGGAAAAATCATCTCGCGCTGGAATGCGGCCTTCGCGTCTTCTCCTTTCACATCTTCGCTCCATACCTCCTTTGCCAGATTGAAGGCAGCCCAGGCCTTTGGCCAACCGGCATAGAAGGCGATGTGGGTGATGATTTCTGCCGCTTCTGTGCGAGTAATGCCGTTGTTCTTTGCCGACTGCAGATGATATTTCAGCGAACTGTCTGTGATTCCTTGGCTGATGAGCGAAGTGATTGTTACCAAACTGCGGTCGCGCAATGAAAGCAGGTCATTGCGGCTCCATACTTCTCCGAAGAGGATGTCGTCGTTGAGGTGAGCGAACTCCGGGGCAAACTCACCCAGTTGGGTGCGCCCTGCTGTCTGTACTATTTTCTGTTGTGCCATTATATTGAATGAAATAGTCGTTAATATGATGAATATTGCAATTTTTTTCATAAGAATCAATAGTTGAGTTGCTTATCCCTAAACTGATTTTCCCAACTCGTATGCTTCCTGTAGTTTCTTGTTGCCCTCAATGGTGCGTGGAGCGTCAACACCTCCGCAGAATAGCGTGCCGGCAAGATGGCTCTCAGGATAGCAGTCTATCCAGCCAGTCAGTCCGGCTTCAGCACGTTTTGGTACTTCCGGTTCATTCTCGGCTGCAGTGGTGAGCATATAAACATCACGGAACTTGTAGTCAAGCGAGTACATGGCATTCATTCGGTCGATGAGAGTTTTCATCTGTCCGCTCATTTCATAATAATATATAGGTGTAGCCCAGCAAACCACATCGGCATTCAGTACTTTCTGCATGATGTCGTTCACATCATCCTTGATGACACACTTGCCCAACTTCTGACAAGCTAGACAGCCTTTGCAAAACTTGATGTCCTTGCCTGCGAGCGAAATCTTTTCCACTTCATGCCCTGAAGCCTTGGCACCTTCGATAAACTGATCAGCGAGTATATCGCTGTTTGAACCAGTACGCAGGCTGGTAGAGATTACGACAACTTTCTTCATTCTTTCACAATTTTAATTGTTTGGTACAAAGATACGCTCATTCTTTTAAAGAGCTTATACCTGGTTTTCGGGAAACATTACCGATATTCCGTTTCTGTCAAATAGTTATACTATACATGCTTCATTGTATCTACGCAGTTTTGCGATACTCGCTTGGTGTCTTTCCTGTCTGAGCCTTGAAAAAGCGGACGAAGTGTTGTGAATACTCGAAGCCGAGGCGTTGACTAACTTGCGTTATGCTGAGAGTTTCATCAACAAGTAGTTGTCGGGATGCCGAAAGCAGCCGTTCATTGATCATACTCTTAGCGGTTACGCCTGTCTCAGTCTTGACCAATTCACCGAAATACTTGGTAGAATAGCAACATTTGTCAGCAAAGTAGGCCACGGTGGGCAATCCTTCATGCTCCGCTTTCTGGGCAATGTATTCATCGAGCAGAAAGATAAACCTCTTTACCACCGAATGATTAATCTCCTCGCGTGTGATAAACTGACGGTCGTAGAAACGCAGGCAATAGTTCAGCAGCAACTCAATGTTTGAAACAATGAGTTCACGCGAATGCTTATCTATAGGATGCTGCAGTTCTTGCTTAATCATTGAAAGGACATCACGGAAGATGTTGACCTCGGCAGCAGATAAGTGTAACGCTTCGTTGCTTGTATAGTCAAAGAATTCATATCGGGAGATGTTCTTGCCAAGCTGAGTGCGGTTGAGCAGATCGGGATGGAAAGCCAATACCGTATATTTGGCAAACGGAACTCCTGGAATGGGTTCCACTTTAATAGACTGTCCTGGAGCAAACGAGGTTACAGTCATCTCGTCAAAATCATATTCTGTTCTGCCGTATGACAATTTACATCCCTTGTTTTCCTTCAGAAAGAGGGCATAAAGTCCGTAGTAATGCACAGCCTCCAGAATAGGAGAGGTGTTCTCTACACGTGCAATGCTTACTAGAGGATGAAGTGTTTTCACCCCAATGTAGTCATTGAACTCCTGTATGGTATTAAAGAATAATTCTTTCATGATGTATTTATAAGTTTCTATTTCCTATAAAAAGCTATTGACGATGCAAATATGCGCCAAAAAAATGGTTTTAGCAAATTACAAGAAAGTCTTAAGAAAGGGTAAGCTATCTAATGGTAAGAATTATGCTCATGTACTATGTAAACTGCTATAATTTCCTTGAAGAACCAGAAAAATATTGGGCAAAGATGCTTGAAGAAGAAAAGGAAGGGTCTCCTGAACCAACTCTATTTTTTTACAAAGGAGACGAACTTCTCTTAAAAAATCATCCGCAACGCCTGTTTATGGGCATTGCGGATAAGATTTCTATGCTATTTTGAGTTTTAGCGGACTGCAATAAATTAAATTATTATATTGCGTGAAAGTAAGGAATGCACGTTAAGCCCATTCCTATTTACAATATGTCTTTACTCCAAAGCTTCCATCGCCTGTTCCCAAGCATCTTCAGCCTGCTTAAGAGCTTGCTGGATACGACCATATTCAGTGAAAAGGGAAGTGTCGGACGCGGCTTCGGGTGTTGCTAGCTTGGCTTCGATAGATTGTTTCTCAGCTTCAAGTCGATTGACTTCGGCCTCGCATTTTTCCACATTCTTTTCTAGTTTACGGCGAAGCTTTACTTGTTCTTTTCGTTCTTCATAAGAAAGTTTCCCCTCGGAAGGTTGAGCCTCTTGAGAGGATGCAGATGGAGAAATAGACGACAAAGCAGAGGATGATCCCATAGCGTGTAATTCATCAAGCGATTCCATCTCTTTCTTCTGTAAGAAATCATAGATGCCGCCTATATGTTCACGTACTAATCCTCCACCAAATTCATATACTTTCGACACTAAACCATTGAGAAAGTCGCGGTCGTGACTTACAATAATGACCGTACCATCAAATGCAAGAATTGCTTCCTTTAGCACATCTTTTGTACGCATATCAAGGTGATTGGTAGGTTCATCAAGAATCAAAAAGTTAACAGGTTCAAGCAAGAGCTTGATCATAGCCAATCGTGATCGCTCACCTCCCGAAAGAACTTTTACTTTTTTATCCGATGCTTCTCCTCCGAACATGAACGCACCTAGAATATCACGTATTTTAAGACGGATATCCCCCTTGGCTACTCTGTCAATCGTATCGAACACTGTAAGTTCTCCATCGAGCATTTGTGCTTGGTTCTGAGCGTAATAGCCAATTTCCACGTTATGCCCAAGTTTGAGTGTGCCAGTATATGGAATTTCGCTCATGATACACTTTACGAGAGTGGATTTACCTTCACCGTTTTTACCAACAAAGGCCACTTTTTCGCCACGTTTTATGGTGAGATTCACATCATGGAAAACACAATGTTTATCATAATCTTTACGTAAATCTTCACAGATTACTGGATAGTCTCCCGAACGTGAACAGGGTGGGAATTTAAGATGCAGACAGGCATTGTCTACTTCGTCGACCTCAATAGGTATAATTTTCTCAAGTTGCTTAATACGGCTCTGTACTTGTACAGCCTTTGTAGGCTTATAGCGGAAACGTTCGATAAAATCTTTGATATCTGCTATTTCCTTTTGTTGATTTTCGTATGCACGGAGCTGCTGCTCACGTCGTTCGGCACGAAGCTGGATAAACTCATCATACTTGACTTTGTAATCTGTGATTTTTCCACATGAAATTTCAAGTGTACGATTGGTTACATTGTTGATAAAAGCGCGGTCATGACTTACGAGTACAACGGCACTTGTCGAACGGGCAAGAAATTTTTCTAACCAACGAATACTCTCTATGTCGAGGTGGTTTGTCGGCTCATCAAGTAGCAAAATATCAGGACGACGCAGCAAAAGTTTTGCTAATTCTATTCGCATTCTCCAGCCACCAGAGAATTCCTTCGTAGGACGATTAAAATCCTCTGCTGTAAAGCCCAAGCCTTGAAGCGTTCTCTCAAGCTCCGCATGATAGTTCATGCCTCCCATCATTTGGAAACGTTCACTTTCGTGAGTAAATCGTTCCACTAGTTGCATATAATCTTCACTCTCGTAGTCTGTACGTTGGGCAAGTTCGTTGTTGAGTATCTCTACCTGCTTTTGCATATCGCTTATATGTTCAAAAGCCTTTTCTGCCTCTTCCATTACAGTATGTTCATCACTCAATACCATAACTTGCGGCAGATAACCAATTGTGATATCGTTTTGTACAGCAACAGTACCTGAAGTAGGTTCTTGAATACCAGAGAGTATTTTAAGTAGTGTAGATTTTCCTGCGCCATTTTTGCCTACTAAAGCGATGCGATCCTTCTTGTTGATAACGAAAGAAACATCGCTAAACAAAGGGCGCGCACTAAATTCTACGGAAAGATGTTCTACTGAAATCATGTTATAAAGGTTAAGTTCCAAATGATTCTACTCAACTTCTAACTTTGCTCGGATTAAAGAGGTGGAAAGCGAACATTCTTTTAGTCAAAGAGATTCATTTATTGCTATTTTTATATATGTGGAGTATCCGCAAGGAGGGGAAAAATGAAGTATAGCATTTCTGTACTTTCCTTATTTGCTTTACGAATGATTCGTTTTTAATTACGAGTCTATTTGTTCTAATACAACCTCTTTTATTCCTCCTTAATCCATCTATCCTTTTATTATCTTCGTACAGTGATACGAAAATGTGCAAATGGCAAAGTCTTTCTTTAAGGCTTTATCATCTGCACATTTCCACATGTTATGCGCTCACACAAAGAGATTGCGACATGTGATAGGATAGAGGGTTAGTAGCTACGTGCCACGATTACCTTACAAGTTGCAGGCTTTCCGCTTACCATGTCAATGCCAGGATTACTCTGGTCGATGCCAAAAGGAACACAACGGATGGTAGCCTGTGTATCTGCTTTAATTTGAGCTTCCGTTTCGGGAGTTCCGTCCCATGGGCAGAGGAAGAAACCGCCATCCTTGATGCGTTTCTTAAATTCATCATAGTCATTGCACTCGAAGATATTGTCATCTAGGCGTTTCTTAGCCTTTGCAAAGATATTCTGCTGAATCTCTTCAAGTAAATCCTTTACATAATCCTCTATGCCATCGAACGAACGGGTTTCTTTTTCTAAAGTATCGCGACGCATTATCTCAATGGTGCCATTTTCTAAATCACGACCTCCCATAACCAAGCGTACGGGAACACCCTTAAGTTCATAATCTGCAAACTTAAATCCTGGACGCTTATTGTCTGCGTTATCGTACTTCACGCGGATTCCCATCTTATTTAAGCGCTTTGCTAACTCGCCAAGTTTCTCGTTGAACTTGGTTAATTCTTCGTCGCCTTTATAAATAGGAACTATTACGACTTGAATAGGTGCAAGGTGAGGAGGAAGAACAAGACCATTGTCATCGGAATGGGTCATGATAAGAGCACCCATTAGGCGAGTACTAACTCCCCATGAAGTAGCCCAAGCATATTCCATCTTGTTCTCCTTGTTGACGAACTGTACATTAAAAGCTTTACCAAAATTCTGGCCTAGGAAGTGGCTCGTACCACTCTGAAGAGCCTTCCCATCTTGCATCATTGCTTCTATGGTATATGTGTCGAGAGCACCAGCGAAACGTTCGGTTGCACTCTTAACACCTCGCACTACAGGAACAGCCATTACCTCTTCGGCAAAGTCAGCATATACATGGAGCATCTGTTGTGCACGTGCTTCGGCTTCTTCTTTGGTTGCATGTGCTGTGTGACCTTCTTGCCATAGAAATTCAGACGTACGAAGGAACAGGCGTGTACGCATTTCCCAACGCATTACATTGCACCACTGATTGCAGCATAGGGGAAGGTCACGCCAAGAATGTATCCATTTGCGATAAGTATTCCAAATAGTCGTTTCCGAAGTTGGACGAATAATGAGTTCTTCTTCAAGCTTTGCAGCTGGGTCTACTACAACTCCATCTCCATCGGGATCTGCCTTCAATCGATAGTGAGTAACCACTGCGCATTCTTTAGCAAATCCTTCCACATGTTCTGCTTCTTTTGAAAGGAAACTTTTAGGGATGAGCATAGGGAAGTAAACATTCTGTACGCCAGTTTCCTTGAATCGAGCATCTAATTCTTGCTGTATTTTTTCCCATATGGCATAGCCATAGGGCTTGATAATCATACATCCGCGAACGTCTGATTGTTCTGCTAGGTCGGCCTTCACAACGAGTTCGTTGTACCAACGTGAATAATCTACGCTTCGTTTTGTAAGGTCTTTCAGTTCTTTTGCCATTGTATGTAAAATGATCTGTTTGTTTTCTAAGCGCAAAAGTACAAATAAAACCTCAAAAAAAGCCTATTCTCATGTCTTTTTGCGAAAGTTTTTCATCTTTCATTTTGCATTTCGCTCATCATATACTATTTTTGCACATAGAATTTGGAAATCATAACTTAAAAGTTCAATTATGAAAAAGATGAAATTCTCAGTATGCGCCTTGAGTCTTGCAATGGTGCTCAGCAGTTGCGGTGGTATGTCAAATACAGCCAAGGGCGGACTTATTGGTGGTGCAAGTGCAGGAGCGTTAGGCGCATTGGTAGGTCAGTTGATTGGTCATGGAAAAGGCGCTGCGATAGGTGCAGCTGTAGGTACAGCTGTAGGTGCAGGTGCTGGCATAATCATTGGCAATAAAATGGACAAAGCAAAGAAAGCTGCCGAAGCAGCTAATGCAAAAGCTGAGATAATCAAGGATGCCAACGGTACAGAATATGTGAAGGCTACTTTTGATAGTGGCTTGCTATTCAATACAGGTTCTTCTTCACTCAGTACTACGGCAAAAGCTTCTATTAATAAATTTGTAGCCCAACTCTCATCAGAAGATAACACTTACGATCTCGCTATCTGTGGCTTTACAGACAATCAAGGCTGGAAAAATAGCACAGCCGAGCAAAGCAAAGCTAAAAACTTGGAACTCTCAAAGAATCGCGCTAACGCTGTAAAGAACCAAATTATTGGTGCAGGGTATCCAAGTTCACGTTTACGTAGTGTAGAAGGTTATGGAGAATCTAATCCCGTAGCTGACAATTCTACAGTAGCTGGAAAAAAAGAAAATCGCCGCGTAGAAGTGTATATTCTTCCGAGTAAGGATATGATTGATGCTGCTAATGCTGCTTCTAAGTAATATTATATACTCTGTTATATAGCAAAATTTATTATTTGAAAATAGGGTCGGAGGTAAACACTCGTCAAAGTTGTTTACCTCCTATTTTTTTATTTAGTTAGTTTATATGAGAATGGAGTGGTAATTCTGGGACAGCGGATATTTGGGGTTGTATGATGAGGAAAGTGATTTGTCTTTCCGTCCACAGATGCCCGTTCTACCATTCACAGATGCACATCTTTCCGTCGTACACTGCCCAGTGACAGCTTTACCGCTGCCGTGCGGTAGCTCTACCACAGGCCTGTGTACGACGGGAAAGTCTTCAAAGAAAAACGAAAGGGCCTAGGTTTTAGCTTGATATTGACGAAGTTTGGAGAACTCCATCCACAGTTTATGAAATCCTCCGTTTACAAGGGAGAATTTCCATCTATGCAGAGAGACGATTTTCGTTCCTGAAATAACACGTTCTGATGAAATCTTTTTTAGACAACATGAAGATTTTTATTTATCTATTTGGCCAATAAATTCTCAAGAAGCACGTTTGATTATTGTTGCATTTTAACGGATGGAAACTAATAACTGGCAAAAACTACAACATAAAATTGCAAAAAACTAGTTTATTATTTGCACATCTAAAACCAAAGATATAAATTTGCACATGTGTTAATCAGAATACGAAAAGAAAATTCCGTAAAGAACACGGACAATCTATGAAATTCAAATTATAATAGACCATGAATAACATCAAGAGAGTTTACACATTCGGCAATGGTAAAGCTGAAGGACGCGCTGATATGCGCAATGAACTAGGTGGTAAAGGTGCAAACCTTGCAGAAATGAACCTTATTGGCGTGCCTGTACCTCCAGGATTTACTATTACCACAGACGTTTGCAACGAATATTACAAAATTGGGAAAGACCAAGTCGTGGCTTTGCTAAAGGACGATGTTGAGAAAAGTCTGCATCAGACAGAAGAACTGATGAATAGCAAATTTGGCGATGTTGAAAATCCTCTTTTGCTTTCAGTACGCTCAGGTGCACGCGCTTCTATGCCTGGTATGATGGATACAATCCTCAACCTCGGTTTGAACGACGAAGTTGTTGAAGGTCTTTCTCGCAAGACTGGTAATGCACGCTTTGCTTACGACGCATACCGCCGCTTTGTACAGATGTATGGCGACGTAGTATTGGGCATGAAGCCTGTCAATAAAGACGATGTAGATCCTTTCGAAGCTATCATTGAAGACGTAAAAAATGCAAAGGGTGTAAAGCTGGACAACGAACTTGAGGTAGATGATCTTAAGACACTTGTCACTCGTTTCAAAGAAGCCATTGTTAAGCAAACGGGAAAAGAATTCCCCACAGACCCCATGGAGCAACTATGGGGAGCCATTTGTGCTGTATTTGATTCATGGATGAACGAACGAGCCATTTTATATCGTAAGATGGAAGGCATTCCTGCAGAATGGGGTACAGCCGTAACTGTGATGGCCATGGTATTCGGAAACATGGGTAATACTTCTGCTACAGGCGTATGTTTCAGCCGCGATGCAGCTACGGGAGAAGATATCTTTAACGGAGAATGGCTCGTAAATGCTCAAGGAGAAGACGTAGTCGCTGGCATTCGCACTCCGCAACAAATCACACTCGAAGGTTCTCGTCGTTGGGCTGAATTGCAAGGTATTAGTGAAGAAAAGCGCAAGGCAGAATTCCCTTCTATGGAAGAAGCAATGCCTGAGATTTATCACCAACTAGATGCTATTCAAACCAAACTTGAAGAGCATTATCACGATATGCAAGATATGGAGTTTACTGTACAGGAAGGTAAACTTTGGTTTTTGCAAACTCGAAATGGCAAGCGCACAGGTGCGGCTATGGTGAAAATCGCTATGGATCTTCTTCGACAAGGCATGATTGATGAGAAAACAGCTATAAAACGTTGTGAGCCGCAGAAACTCGATGAACTTCTCCATCCTGTATTCTCTAAGGAAGCCCTAGCTAAAGCCAAAGAACTCACACGCGGACTTCCTGCCAGCCCTGGTGCTGCGTGTGGTCAGATTGTATTCTTTGCTGACGATGCTGCGAAATGGCACGAAGATGGTCATAAAGTGGTCATGGTACGTATCGAAACATCCCCTGAGGATCTCGCTGGTATGGCAGTAGCTGAAGGAATCCTCACCGCACGAGGTGGTATGACTTCTCACGCTGCCGTTGTAGCACGCGGAATGGGTAAATGTTGTGTTAGCGGTGCTGGAGCTATCAATGTCGACTATAAGAATCGTACAGTCGAAATTGATGGAGTTGTGCTCCACGAAGGTGATTACATCTCACTTAATGGCACAAATGGTCGTGTATATCAAGGTGAAATCAAAACACAAGCAGCAGAACTCTCTGGAGATTTTGCAGCCTTAATGGATCTTTGCGCTAAATATACCCGCTTACAAGTGCGCACAAATGCTGATACACCGCACGATGCAGAGGTCGCACGTAAGTTTGGAGCAGTAGGTATTGGGCTTTGTCGCACCGAACATATGTTCTTCGACAATGAAAAGATTATTGCCATGCGTGAAATGATCTTAGCTGAAGACGTAGAGGGACGTAAGAAAGCACTTGCAAAACTCCTCCCATATCAGAAGGAAGATTTTAAGGGAATCTTCCGTGCTATGGATGGATATCCCGTGAATGTACGTTTACTTGATCCTCCTCTTCACGAATTTGTACCTCATGATGCCAAAGGACAAGAAGAAATGGCAAAGGCTATGGGGGTAACTGTAGAATATATCCGTCAACGAGTAGATAGCCTTTGTGAACACAATCCGATGCTTGGCCATCGCGGTTGCCGTCTAGGAAATACTTATCCAGAAATCACGCAGATGCAGACTCGTGCCATCCTTTCCGCTGCCATTGATTTGAAACGTGAGGGGCTAGATCCTCATCCAGAAATTATGGTTCCACTTACAGGCATCTTGTATGAGTTCGAAGCACAGGAGAAAGTGATTCGTGACGAAGCTGCAGCTCTTTTTAAAGAAGAAGGCATCGAAATTCCTTTCAAGGTAGGTACCATGATTGAGATTCCTCGTGCAGCCCTCACTGCCGACAAGATTGCTTCCCGTGCAGAATACTTCAGCTTCGGTACAAACGACCTTACCCAGATGACCTTCGGTTATTCTCGCGATGACATTGCCAGCTTCCTCCCCGTTTATCTCGACAAGAAGATCCTCAAGGTGGATCCATTCCAGGTACTTGACCAAAATGGTGTAGGTCAGCTGATAGAAATGGCAGTAGACAAGGGTCGCTCTGTTCGTCCTGAACTTAAATGCGGAATTTGTGGCGAACATGGTGGTGAACCTTCATCTGTCAAGTTCTGTCATAAGGTAGGTTTGAACTACGTAAGTTGTTCTCCTTTCCGCGTGCCTATTGCACGCTTAGCTGCGGCGCAGGCGGCTGTCGAAGAATAAACTTTAAATGCCGGAAATTAGTGAAATACGAGGCAAGCACTTAAAAATAAAGTGCTTGCCTTTATTCTTTTCAACACGTTCTGCACGTAATAAAAGCAGTGTAGCATCCCATGCAGGCCGTATATAACTTAAAGTTGTTGTCAACGAAGAGAGTAATGAGGATTAAATGTTGTAGAGTGTTGACAAATTGGCCTATTGCGTCATTTTTACGCAAATAAATTTGTATGCGTCATTTTTACGCAGTATATTTGCAGCATCAAATTAAAAAAATCTCATTTTATGTACACATACAAATATCCACATCCTGCAGTTACCACAGATTGTGTCATCTTTGGCTTTGATGGCACAAGTATCAACATACTTCTCATAGAACGTGGTATAGAACCATACAAAGGCACATGGGCTCTGCCAGGTGGCTTTCTGAATTTGGACGAGACCGTTGAAGAGGGCGCAAAGAGGGAGTTGCATGAAGAAACCAATGTAGAGGATGTCTATTTGGAGCAATTTCATGTATTCAGTACAGTTGACAGAGACCCTCGTGAACGTGTGCTCACGGTTGCCTTCTTTGCCCTTGTCAGCAAGGACAAGTTTGAGATAATAGCCGGTGACGATGCTAACAAGGCACAGTGGTATGAATGGAATAATCTGCCTCCTCTCGCATTCGACCATGCTGAAATAATAAGAATGGCAAGGGAAAAGCTTCAGGAAAAGCTTCGCATTTCTCCTATAGCCTTCAAACTTTTGGACAAAGTATTTAAGATGGACGAACTGCAACGTATCTATGAGCTCATACATGAGCGAAAATACGACAGACGTAATTTTATGCGTAAAATGGAAGCTTCTGGTTTTCTTATGAAAATGGAGGTGGAAGATGGACGTTGCTGTGCAATCTCTCAGCCTATAGAAAAAGCCTCTCCTGCAACGAGATCTCTCTATGTATATTCGTTTAATGAAATGGCATTCAATGAAGCCAAAGCTTCTAAAGAATGGCGCAAATATCCCTTTGATTTTTAATCTTTAAAAACAGTAGAAATGATAACATTATTACGCACATTAGACCAGAGCTTGCCATATTCGGTACGTTCATATATAGACAGTTGCTCATACGAATACACAGAACAAGACGCTTGGTCAAAAATTGCTGATATTGCTTACCGATTAAAGCGAGGGGCAGACTTGCTGCCAGATTTCATAGAGGACATTAATCGTCACATGGAAAATCTGGCATATAGTGATTATGAACATACAGCAAAAAGAAGCATAGCATACTACATAGAATTGCTGAGAACAAATAATGAAGAGACAATATCGTATGAAGTTCTCCATGATAAAATGAGCTTCGCTGCTTTGTTCCAACTGTTTACAGAGGAAATCCTGTATCGTTACTGGGAGCATGAAACATCAGGAGGTAAGGTGGAATGTTATTTCGACGAGGTGCATTATGATTACAATGAAATAGCTTCTCGTTATATAGGAGCTAATGCCACACGAGATTTTGTCAAATACATATCTACATCAAAGGAAACTCTTCGCAATATTGAAGTGAGTGAAAGTAGCATCAAGCTGAAGAATGGATGGAGTATGCTTGCTGACACGATGAATGGTTGTCCTATCTGGTCTGATAAAGAGGAGGATGAACTCATCTATCCTGGTGATACTACCTTTATTCATGCTTTTAATAATAAAGTAGAATCTGATTATAGATTTGTTGTAGGTGTCCCACCTATGCCCTTTTCAGGCAACTTGCTCAAATCAAAAGTTGTGATTTTGACTCTCAACCCTGGTTATGTCGAGACAGTAAACAAGGATTTGTGCTTGAAGATGTCAGATACACAAAAGGGGCAATTGCTCAATCTAATGAGAGATGCGCTTAAGTTGAATGGTGATGCCATTTATGACGAGCATGAATGTTCAAGGGAACAAGGAGATCACTATTGGCAAAAGTCTTTTTCTAAGCTTGCCATTGATGCCTACGGGAAGCCATCAGAAGAAATTAGGCATCCAATCTATGAGGATATTGCATTCTTGCAGTTAATAGGCTATCATTCCAAAAAGTTCAAGTATTCTGTTGGTATTAAACATTTGCCTTCAACGATATTCACCAGCCTTTTGGTAAAACACCTTGCTGTAGAAACAAACAAGACTTTTCTCGTCTTACGTTCGGAAACGCTTTGGAAAGACGTTTTCGGAGAAGAACTTTGGACGAAACTTGAATCCGAAGGTCGTATCATAACCAAGGGGCATAAAGGAATGTCACAAGCCATTACACCAGGAAATATCAAAAAAGATAATGGATATGATAAACTTGTCAACATCCTAAAACATTAAGAACATGAGCAAGAATAGAACAGATAATCCAAATATAGCTTCGGATAGAATAGATTCACTTGAAAAGGATGAAATCTTCGTCTTTGGTAGTAATCTCGAAGGTAAACATCTTGGTGGTGCAGCAAAAGCAGCACACAATAGATTCGGAGCTCAATGGGGTGTCGGTGTGGGATTAACCGGCAAGTCGTATGCCATACCAACCATGCAAGGAGGTATCGAAACTATAAAACCATATGTAGATCAATTTATAGAATATGCTAAGGAACATCAGGAGAAGAAGTTCCTCGTTACTCGTATAGGTTGTGGCATAGCAGGTTTTAAGGATGAAGAGATAGCCCCACTTTTCAAGAAGGCTACTTCTTTGAAGAATGTGTATTTACCTATTAGTTTTTTGAAGGCTAATAAAAATTAGAAAACAATTTTATGACGGAAAAAGAAATATTTGAAATAGAAAATACGCGACCTCATGTCGTAATTCTAGGAGCAGGGGCTACGGTTGCTACCATACCTAATGGTGACAAATATGGTAATCCTTGTTCTGTGATGCACGGTTTCATTCACAATCTTGGGCTTGATACTATTCTAGCCTCAGTTAAACTGAATACCAAAAGTGAAAATATAGAAGATATATATTCCGAATTGTATGAACGTGGTGATGAATGTAAATCTGTTCGAGAGCAACTTGAAGATGCAATATTTACTTATTTTTCAAGGTTAGAATTACCTAATGAAATAACTGTTTATGATGAGCTAATACTAGCACTGACTCAAAAAGACATGATTGCCACATTTAATTGGGATCCTCTATTGATTCAGGCATACAATAGAGCAAGAAAACTTACAACCAATTTGCCAAAGCTTGCATTTTTACATGGAAATGTAGCTACAGGATATTGTGAGCAATGTGGACATTTTGGTGCTTTACAGCGTGTTAAATGTGACAATTGCGGTAATGTTTATCGTCGTTCTCCTTTGCTTTTTCCTGTAAAACATAAGGATTACAACTCTAATCCTTTTATTAAACAACAATGGATTATCTTAAATGAATTCCTAAGTAGGGCAAAAATGATTACAATATTTGGTTATAGTGCTCCCAAAACAGATGTAGAAGCTGCTCAAATGCTTAAAAGTGCGTTTGAGAAATATTTACCTACTCAGAGATTTAGCCACATAGATATTATTGAACGTCCAAACTTTGAACATGAAAATCTAAGCAATGTCTGAAGAGAATTTATCAACGATTCCAATTGCAACTATCATATTCATGATTCGTTCTATGAAAGTTATCTAGCCAACTCTCCTAGACGTTCTGTCGAATGTTTTTACAAACGTAATATGACCGGATGGTGGGGAGATTCAACCATCAAATTTAAGAAAGAAGATAGTTGGAATGACATTAAAGAACGCATAATGTTTCTTTTGGCAGAAGAAAAAGAAGGAAAAAAAGTATTAGACGTGAATCCTATTTCTCCGAAAGAATTAATTGACGAACTGATACAATTAGATAAAGATTCACAGATGCTAGCAGAAGATGTTTTTTATAAAAAATATGAAAATGCGAATTTCAAATGTGCATTTAGAAATCCTGTTTCAATAAATAATCTTGCGTTTTATCGTTCAAGAATGGCTGCAAAAATTGGCAAAGACGAAGATCTAACTTTGCCATCTACTTTCTCATATGTTCCTATAGAAAAATCAGATGTTATAAGCAGAGGTAGGATGAACAAGAAAGGGCAATCTATGTTTTATGCATCTTTATCTCCAGACACTAATTATCGTGAAATATGTCATGATATTAAAGAAGGTGATGAAGTGTATTTGTCAAAATGGGGAATGAAATTGGATTCATCGATGATGGTATTGCCAGTATATCTGCCTCAGAACATTAAGGTGAATGCCGACTTGTCTAATTATCTTGGCATTAATAATACTTTCTTTACTGAGGGCTTAATGGGAAAGTACATAAAAAAATTCAACGAGTTGTTTACTCGTACAGAAGAAGACGAAAATCGGAGATATTTATGTTCAAGTTTCTTGGCTAATTATATATTTAAGCAGAGCGGTTCTGTCGAATATAAGAACCAAGAACTGAAATATAAATATGAGGGCATAATTTATCCAAGTGCAAGACTTGGTGATGGAAAAATCCGTTTTACAAATATCGTTATACCACCATCTGTTGTAAATGACAAAATGGAATTGATATATGTAGTCAGAGGAAAGTTAAAAGAAGATTTATGTTCAATAACGGCTGATGCTTTTGGTTTTTACAAAAATGGAAAAATCAGATGGTATGAGTTAAAAACTTTTTCGGAAAATGTAACTATCAACAGTATTTTTGTGGTAGATGACAACGGAAATTCTTTTGATTTAAATGGCCATAAATGTACAGACAAAGACGGAAATGTAGTTCATGAGAAAGACATAGCTAAGATTATTAAGTATAAGTTATGTGATAAGATTCTTGAGCATGCAACCTACAATAATATGTTTGAGAATTCTGTATCATATTCTAATGCGAATAGTGAAGATAATTTGGTTAAAACAATTCAGTTAGTATGTGTGTGGCCTGTGTATGGTTGGCATGTTGACAAAGGAATTCTGTTAAAGCATATTCAATTTGAGATTGAAATTGCAGAGGAATTATCAGAAATTAAAATGTAAAATATAGTATCAGAAATGTATATTTGGAAGTTTTGTCGCAAGAAGCAGGCATTGATCTATTGGAATGTTATCAACTGTAGCTGCACAGCAAACCGTAGACTTCTCCACAAAGGTATGGGCACATCTCCTATGCGATTCGGATGATTTGGCTATGCCCGATTTGAGCTATACATTTTTTAAACACGCGTTAATCGATTCGGAATGCATTGATTTTCAAACTATCAATCAAAAGAAGTCACTACTCACTTAGCTAAAATAAGGGGGTGGGAAACTTCATTTCATTATACCATTATCCGTGTCACGCAGGTTTATCTTCTTTTCTGCTGACTTATGTTTGTTGCCTCGGCTCAGTCGCCAAGAGACATTCAACGTAACGAGATTGCCGCTATCCTTAGAATAACCAATAGTGTGTTTATACAGATTGCGGTTGAGCAATTCGTTCTCGTATGACTTGTATTTTTTATTGAAGGGATTTGTCCATGACAATGAGAATTGCAAGTCGCGCCATGAATAGGCTGCTTTAAGTACAGAATAGGCACCGCTGAAGCTTTTCGATTCGCCTTCAAAGAATCGGTTACCGTTATCTATGTATCCTTGCAATGTGAAGTGGCCGAGATAAGCCGTGATGCTGCTTGCATAGAACCATGAGGTATAGCAATGCGTATAATCGTAGCCGAAATTGAAACATCTATATATTCCGCCATTGGCAGCAATCCGAAGTTTTTCGGGCAAGAGCCAATAGCTGGCGTATGCCATAACGTTCAATACGTCTATCTCCTTTTGGTTAATTTGGGTATAGATGAATTGGTTGTCATCTGTCCGCTCATAATGTGCCATGTTGGGTTTGAGGCATTGTTTGAAATAAACGTCAAAGAAGGTCTGCAAGCGATTATTGTTATACGAGAACTGCAATCGATGCTCCATATCGTGCGAAGGTTTCAAATCTGGATTACCCACAGTCCATTCCATACTGTTTGTGCGAATCATCGCATCACTCGTCATGGCTATACGGGATACTCTGTCCCACATCTGATAGGTATAGCTCAACTGCATATTGTTATTGAGGTCGTATGTCAGCGAAGCTTTTGGACGGAATGTCCAGAAATTATATCTGTGACCATTCTGAGTGTAATGGATATAGCTCGCGCCTGCACCTAATGTGTAACGCAATGGTCGGAACATGCCCTTAATTTCTGCAAAGGCATACAAACGGTTGTTGTTAGTCTTGGTCAAAACGGAAGCGTCGCCAAGATAGTCGTTCTTGATGTATTTATAACTGTTATTCAAGCCTGTAGAGAAAGTAAAAGGCTTCAGTCGGTTCTCGTAGATTATCTCAGTAAGCAGAGAAGCCGTCTTGCCATCCACATCATATTGATAAGGCGTACCTTCGTCATAATAGCTACTTGTCTGTGTGGATATATAGGTACCTACGGCATTGGCTGTGATGGATTGGCGTGGGGTAAGCTGACGAAAGAAATAAATATCCAATACAGGCGAAAGGCTCTTGTTCTTTTCTCGGCTTGTAGCCTGGTATTGTCGAGAGCCATCCGTGATGTACTTAATATTATAGTTATCGGGAGTGTTGTTGAATGCTCCACTCAAGGATGTTTGAAAGACGGTTGCTGTGGAGTCCGACCAGTTATAGGTTAGTTTTGTATTATGTGCTATGGCTTTACGAAGCGACTCCACATCGTTTCGTTCAATAGTGTAGATACTGCCGTCTGTCAAAGTGTATTCTGCCAACTGCTTGCTCTTTTCGCCTTTTGTTTTATATCCACTCACATCATACGAAAGCGACCATTCACTCTTTCCGCGGTTCCACTTACCATACACCGAGCCGTCGCCTTGCAGGGTGGTAAGAGCCGACGTTACATCCGTGCCAATAGTATAACCGCTCTCGCTCCTACGTGTAACTATATCAATTACATAGGCAATGCTTTCGCCATAACGAACGCCGGGGTTGTTTATAAAGTCTATCTTGGCAATATCCTTTGGATTGAGAGCCAACATCTCCTGTTTGCCTACAACAATGCCGTTTACTCTCAGTTGAACGCTACCTCTGTTATCAATAGCAGTAACAGTATGGTTTATGTTGTCAATACGAAGATTGGCAAGTGTGAGTTTCTCAAGAATGCTGTAACCATTGTTCGAAGCCTGCTTCTGAGTTTCGGTAGGGTAGATTATCATACCATCAGACTTGTTCACTACCTTAGCAGATTTTACCGTTGCTTCATCAAGCGTGATTGTCTTGTCCACATTCTGAGCATTAGCGCAGAATGCAGAAGTCATAATAATTGAAATTGTAAATAATCGTTTCATTTTGCACCATTTTTTATTTTATGGTGCAAATTTATTTTCTCCTTGCAAGAAAGCCAATTATTCAGGCTGACATCTTCCTGACAATTAACCAACAAAAGCCTATTTATCTGATTTTCAGACTATAGCTCTTACCCCGATTCGATTCGATTTTCAGAATGCTATGTGTTTCTATGATCGGTTTTATACGTCTGATTAGCGTATAAAGCGTATCGCTTGCATCAGGTTTCTTAGGCCATAGTCGGTCGCAAATCTCCTGTTTCGATATCGTATGAGAATCTGTCGTTATGAACATTTCGAGCAAGGAGTGTTGCATAGGAGTAAGACGTATCTCCTCACCCGATACGGTCATAAATTTATCATCATGGAACACAATACCACCGTATGCCAAACCTTGAACTATAAGCTCTGGCTTATTTCTCCTTACATACCACAAACTACTTAACAGCCACAGCATCCCGATAAACAAAAGAGAGCCCGAAGCCTTTTGATCGGACATCATGAAAGTCGTAGAAAAGTTGCAATTTGCCTCTGCCACCAACTTTGTATCCCAACGTCCACCTCTGCGTATGGTACGCATGGCGATACCTGCCGTATCTTTCAATTCGGCTATAGTGAGGCAGTTGCGATAACAGCATATGGTGTCTGTAGTAACCACATTGTCAGGCATTTTCAGAAGAACTTGATTCAATGCCTGATTAACATCCTGGGTTATCATGTATTCTGTTCTGTGATAGCTATTAATGCTTGTGCACAACGCACAAAGCATAAGAAAGCTGAACACTATGTATGGAAGAATCTTCATAATTTATCCAATATAATATGTGAATTACATTATTAACGACACAAAAGTACATTTTATTATTCTAAACACGAAGTTTTTAGAATTTATATTTAGAGTTGTTATTCCTTTGGAAACGTCGCAAAATATGCGGTATTTTGCAGGCTCATTTGGCGATTCGTCATTATTTTTGTCGCAAAATATACGGCGTTTAATGCCGTAATTTTAATAAGATAGGCTACACTCGGGTAAACATTCAAGTAAACTTGATGTTTTCCACTCGTTTGCACTATCATTGTCGCACATAGAACAAATACATTATGTATATACACGAAAGAGATAATTGGACAAACTTCCGTTGGGATGCTTCTGATGTATCAAACCTTCAGGAAATGTTTCTCACTGAAAAAGTTGCGAATCTCTGACGGAATTTTTGTAATTTTGCTCATGGCTTTGAGTTTTGAGTATTGTTTTTTTATCACATCTAAGTTACTCATTTTCCGTGATATACGGAAATACTCAAAGCCTTTTTTATGCGATAAACTCAACCTCAAACTCTAAATTCAAAATTAAGATGAGTTTTTGCAACCACATGCCCACGAGATAAAAAAGAATCCTCAAGAAAATGTAAAATCAAGCCCGCTCCAGTTTTCTATTGGCAAATGTTGCCAAAATCCCGTATATTTGTGGGAAAACAGGCTCTAACGCCTAATTAAATTAAATGCTTATGAAAACTGTAGCAGGGCTTGATGTGCACAAAGATAGTGTATATCTCTGTATTTTGCGAGAGAATGGAGAAAAAAATTGAACGTGTATTTGGCGTTTTAACTCCGCAGCTCGACTCCATGCGCGATTTTATGGCAGAAAACGAAGTCTGCGAAGTCGCAATGGAAAGCACAAGTGTGTATTGGATTCCCATCTGGCGTGTACTTGTTGATTCATTTGAACTCAAGTTAGTTAATCCTTACTTCATTAAGCAACTTCCAGGGCGTAAAAGTGATGTCAAGGATGCTCAATGGATTGCGGAATGCGTCATGAAGGAACTAATTCGTGGAAGCTTTATTCCACCTCCTTTAATCCAACAACTCCGCTTATACGACAGACGAATATTCAAGTTGAATGCGGAATTAGGAAGAAAGTATTCCAAGATTGATGCCATATTGCAACGATGCAATATTCATTTGAGTAACTATGTATCCAATACAGATTGCAAGAGTTACAAATATGTTGTCAAGCGTATATCTGAAGGCGTAACTTCACCGCAAGAACTACTTATGCTCGTACGCAAACGCATTATAAACAAGCATGGAGAGGATACGATACTGACAGCACTTACAGGTGTCGTTTCCGACGCTGAAATAGACATGCTTGCACAATATGTTGCAGAATCAGCCTTATTGGAGGATAACAAGAACAAATGCATTGAAAAAATGCGGGAAATCTGCAATAGGGAGTTTGAGGAACAGATGAAAAACCTTCAGACAATCCCAGGTGTAAGTGAGCGTTCCGCCTTGACAGTCCTTGCCGAGATAGGTCCAGAAGTAAATGCGTTTCCGAGTGCTAAACATCTCGTCTCTTGGTGCGGTTTCAATCCAAGGAATGACGAGAGCAACAAGAAAATCAAATCGAATAAGATTACTCACGGGAGCAGGTTCATCAGAATAGCGAGTGTCCAATGCGCATGGGCAGCATCAAGAACGAAAGAATGTTACTTCTCTAAGTTTTACGCATTTCACACGCAAGTGAGGAAGAAATTCAAGTTGAAAGTAGTGGTTGCAGTGGCCAGGAAGGTGCTTGTGTGCATTTGGCACATTCTGAATTTCAATGTTTCATACAAGGACTTTGAACCCCAAAAGTCTGTTGCTAAAGATTGTACTCAGCTTGCTTAGTGCAAGCTGTAACAATAAGTTTCCATTGCAAGGCTATTAAGTTTCTGGTAGTTCGACTCCGTTTTCTGAAATTAGCCAAAGCCTTGGATACTTGTGGATGCCCACGTATAGCTTTGAGCTAGAAGAGAAAAATACCTTTACGTGTCGTCTCTTCAATTTTGGAGAGACTGGATGTTTGCGCTTTATAGAAAACTAATATTGGGATTTCGTATATTACTTAGGATACTCACAATCCTTTTTTAGAGAGAATTAAATTTTCTTTCCTTTTGGTCAGATAATTCGATGGCTCGATGAAGTATTACAACTCCCTCCACGAGGTCTATGACAGCAAGAAGCAACACATTTTTTGTACGTTGCCCGATGTTCCCCTCACCTTGACCGTATGGAGTGAGATAAATGCTTCTATGTAATGTTTCAGTTCATGCATAATTTTGCTTTTATGGATTAAATTTAGAAACCCAATTGTCTTAAAGTACGTTCAATATATCTGAATTCGAAAACATGATTGTACTTCTCGACTAATGGTTGATATTCTGTTTCTAGATATTCCTTGTCTGGCATACCAAAGAGATTGATAAGCGAAGTCATAGCTTCAACTACTTTTCGCTCGTTAAACTTTTGATTAATAGCAAACCTAAGGAAAAACATCGTATAAAGTAATCCATACTTTATCGCTTTATAGGCAGTTCTTTTGAATAAGCCATCAGATGTTTTATTTTGAAAAAACTTACTACAAAAATTGGAAAAGGCCACGAAACAATCTAAGCCTTCATTTTCCATGACCGAATCAAGACTATCATAAAGATTCTTTTTATAGTAACTTTCCTCATGACTATTTGAACAATTGAACTCATACTGGAATCTATTGAGGTAACAGATTTCTGCAGATGCAAACATAGCCAAAGAGAAGTAGCATAAATCATCCATAGAAACAGCCAGATGTTTCTCTTGACAAAAACGAGCCCTTTTATCAATAAGCGACCTAAAATTATTTAGCAGACTGCAAGCCTGTTCTTTGCAATAATAAATATCGGATTTATCCAAATGCACACTCTGCTCAGAAATGGCAACACGTTGATTACTACTTTCCGATGTGGCCTGTTCTCCCTCGTCCTTAATGGTATCCTCCATAGACTGAAGATTCTTTTTGATACTCTCCTCAATGCATTCTATTAGTCTCGAAGCACGTCCTCTTCCGACAACATGAACAGAAACTATTTCATCATTATCCAATGAAGAATTATATTTAATGTCTGGTAGTTTTTCATTTGTAGAACGAAAAGATAAAGAAGAATGTTTTTTGCAAGTAGAAAAGGATTCTCTTTCAGATGCAAATTGAAACATTAGGTCGGACAACATACCTACAATTTCCAATCCGTCGAAACCTTCTGACTCTATCTGATAGATGACACGATTTAACTTCCTTACCGCAGGCGAAGGATTGGTAGAGGCAAGTTCTTCTATTCTGTTAATAAAAATCTTATTGGATATACAATTTCCATCAATGTCATTAATATGACATATATATGACTGTTTTTTCAAATGTGTTTTTATTGAAATTATCATATCCTTGGCATCAAAAGCTTCGAATGAAACAGAATCCTCTCCGTTGTAAATATTTATGGTAGAGAAATCAGGTAGCAATCCTTCGTAGTAAATCCTTAGTTTCCCAGATTCATAACAAACACTATGTAACTTGATGGTTCTTATTGTAGGATATTCTTCACCAATATGAGACGATTGATGATTGAATGCCTTCATCGTAAGTTTATGCTTCCTTATGACTTTTAAGCCCAATTCTCCAAAGAAGTCGATCTTATCTGAAGCATACAATACACAGAATTCTTCATTTGCACCTCTGCGCCCCATTGTTCCAAGTCCTGACTTGGTTGCATTGGCACTACCTACTATACAATATTTTGTGGTCTCTGTCTCTAACAAGTATAGTTTCGCGTGTGCAAGACGAGCGAAATCTTTGAATTTATTCTGTATGGTTTTTCCTCGCTTCGTTTCATCAAAATCAAAGAATGTCACTCGCGAATTCTCTTCCATTTTATATGGGGGAAGGTTGCAATCCTTCTGAATAAGAACCTCCATTTTTGCGTTGCTGCAAAGTTCAAGAAGATTGCGCAATGTCGCTCCGTCTTGATCAAAGTACGAACTCACAACAGATATTTTCGTCACTTCATTCAGTGGGATAATATCTGCCAATTGAGACAAGATACTCTTGCCTTTTTCATGGTACAGAAGGGCTGCCTGAAGATTGTCTGCTACTTCGTGCTGCTTGTGTCGCTCCTGTAAATAGTTGTTGTTGAGAATATTGCAGTTGTTAGGGATTTCATTCAAGATTCTCCTGCGTTCAAAGTCGCCCAATTGATCTTTGAATGACAACAAATATTGCCAACACTCTTCTATCAACGGACGATGCAAGTCGTTATCAGCGTCAATCATAAAACCAGTGAAAACTTCATGATTCTTTCCATGACCCGTAACGGTGAGATTGCCAGATCCTATGAGCACTAAGACGGTATTATATCCTACAAAGAAGTTTATTTTAGGATGAAATGCTCCATTGACTTTCATAGAGGATACACTATATTCCTTACCAATATTTTTAAGCATTTTAGGGTCTGTAAAATCAATCACCTTGTCAACCTGCGAGCTATCTGCAAATATGTTTATGCTCGTAATCTGCTTCCGATGCAGAGTGTTCCGCAGACGGCAGTCAAAATGTATCAAATCAATGGCATATGTAGTCAGAACGGCAGAATGAAATGTACCGTTCTTGCTCCCTAATGGAATGTCTTGAAATAGTATATGTTCAGTCATTGCTATACTTAGATAAGAAATGGTTTGCTATTGACGTAAGTTTATTGTCTATGGTCAAATAACCTAAATCCACCAAGAAATTATGCAAGGTCTCAATACGTGGATTAGTTTCATTTGGATATCGCATTTCTACCAAGAAAGCACATCCATTCTCCAAAATAAATTTTCGAAGGTCCAAGTCACTATTACCCATCTTCGCAATAGCAACGCATGTATGCTCATTCATTACTTGTCGAATGACTTTCTCAAAATACTCCTTAACCGACAAGTGGATATATCTTTCGAGGTATTCCTTCAATCCTTCACTAAGTATTCCACGCTGCCTAATAAGATCATATTTTTGTTCAAATTTCAGTATCGCCTCTTTATTGTCTTGATATTCTTGATACAAGCATACAAACAACCTTAATGTCTCTGCTACAGCTTCAGCATAATCTTGGTGCTTTATGCATGTTTTGAGTTTTGATAATTGAACATCAATTTCACCATTGTAATCCAAAATCAAATCTGCTATTGAGATATTCACCTGCTCATCCTCCAATTGTTGAAACAATGTTTCCACTCCTGTTTCTAAAAGAACAGAAACAGGAGGATTTTGTAATTTATCAATGAGATCTAATACATAGCAGAATATAGACTCAATGCCATAATGAAGAGCTTCGCATAGATAATAAAAATACCATCCAAATGCCGCCTCCATTTCACTTTCACCTCTTTTGTATTCAAGATATCTGTGAGAAACAAAAGTTGTAGTCGTTTTCCCCTTCTCGTAATCTTTCAATATCAAATAAATCGTTTCTCGCCTCAGATTAGAACCTACTGCATATTGCTTTGTCAGTAAATTATTAAGGTATGCCCATTCTGAAGAGTCTGGAATAATAGAATTGATACCTAATGGCTTCAACTCTAATATTTCCGATTCAGACAGTTCTCCTTCTATTATACATTCCAGCATCAACTTGCATACATCTTCATCCACACTATCCACAACCGTCTTGGCTAGCTCTTTTCCTTTATTACGAAGATAAAACCTTCCAGATTCTATCTTTACCAAATTGTAATAAATGAGTGAACCTAAATAATACTGACCGAATGCACCACTTTTGAAAGACCAATATTTCTCTTTCTCTCCATAATCTGCCCCTTTTGCAATATCATAGATTTCCTCATCCAAGATGGTGTTACACTTGTTTCGCGCGAAGTCTGCTCCAACAACCGAACGAACGTCTTGACCTTTCATTATAAAAGCCAAGATGAGTTCTGCCCTTCTTATGAAATTATATTGATGAACCGTAGTAAAACCCTGTTGCTCAAGATAATCATACTCGCTAAGTAGCCAACAATACAAGCTATAATAACGGATGTGTCCTGTTAGATTCGTCATACCTGGAAGGAGACATCCATAAGTTGCTATTGAACTATTTTGAATGCCCATGGGGTCGCGACCAGACTTGAAGCCGTCATTTCCTGCCCAGAACAACTCTGTGATATTTGAATACTTATATTGTGCCATTGATTTGCTTGATTAGAGTTATAATGTATCGATATCGCTCCAGGATGTATTCCTCTCTTCTTGCTTGCTCAAGGAGTCGAATTCCTGCTTTAATTCAAAGAGCGAACCATTCGGAGGGGGGATAACAATCTGCATTCTCTGATTCACATAGAAGTTTTTTTAATCTTCTATGTAAGCGAGTTGGGGGGCCATCATCTTCTAAAATCGCTCAATTAGCTAAAATAGGGGGGACTTTAACATTTTACTATGACAGTTGTCATTCTTTGTTCACAAAGGAAGGCAATGCAGGACGTGCTACATTGCAAATCAATTATGGTTTTCCCGCAGGCGTATATTTAAGGATTACACGATCACCCAGAATTTTAGCAAAAGAACGTTCTATTTTACTTGCTTCCATGTATTTTCCCATCAATTCCTTAATACGTTCAGGTTGGTTGGCATTTTGGGGGTTGCGCATTTCTGCGAGTAAACTTTTTAAATAGTCACAGATAATGGAGTGTTTGTAGTCTTGAATGATGCGTGGCACAATTTCGTCTAGTTTGTCCTTATCTTCTACGTATTGCTTTCGTTGTGAACTGCTGAGCACAAAATCGTCTTGCCCTAATTCCACCGCCAAACGGCTTATAGCTTCATCAGGATGGGTCGAGAAGTAGGAGAGGGGAGACCAATCTTTCTCTACACAGTGGGCGAGGGATTCTTGAAGAATCTTTTTGTAGAGGTCGTTTTGAAATGAGAGACTATCTACTTCAAGTTCTTGTGCGATGTATTGGGCCACTGTGACATATTGTTCAGCATTTGAATCATTGACCAAATTGTCTGCGTCTTCTCGCTTCTTGGATATAGACGCATTTGTACTTATAGGAAGATTACCATAACGAATGAGTAAGGACACCAGCATTTTTTCTTCAGCACTTTCGATATTTTGCTGTATGCGGACAGATAAGGAATTGGCTTCCTGTTTGTCTATTTCATGCCTTGCTGATTCGTTAGAGTTTGATTTTCCTTGTTTCTCGCGATGTTGCTTATTGATTTCATTGACAATCAATTCCTCACTCACCGATAGAGAGGCTGCACATTCATGGATGTACATTTGTCGCAGCACTTCGCTTGGAATCACCGAGATGCTACGTACCACATTGGTGATTAATTCTGCACGCTTAATGGGATCATTAGCTGCATCTTTTAACAAAAGCTGTGTTTTAAACTTGATAAAATCAACTTGATGGCGTTCTATATATTCTTGAAAATCACTAGCTTTATGTTTTCTAGCAAAACTATCGGGATCATCACCATCAGGCAGAAGCAACACTTTGATATTCATGCCTTCAGCCAATAACATATCAATTCCTCGAAGGCTTGCTTTAATGCCCGCAGCATCACCGTCATAGAGAACTGTAATGTTTTCTGTGAATCGATGTAACAAGCGTACTTGTCCTTCGGTAAGAGATGTTCCTGAAGATGCTACAACATTTTCCACACCACTTTGATGCATGGAAATAACGTCTGTATATCCCTCTACAAGAAAACATCTGTCGTGGCGCACGATAGAAGTTTTAGCCTGAAACAACCCATAGAGTTCATGACTTTTGCTATAAATCTCACTTTCGGGTGAGTTTACGTACTTGCCCACGTTTTTTACCTTTTCTGTATTAAGTACGCGCCCACCAAAGGCGACTACTTTTCCCGATACAGTATGGACTGGGAAAATCACACGTCCATGGTAACGATCAAGCAGTCTGCCATCGTCGGTCTTATAGCATAAACCTGTCTTTAGTAGAAAATCCTTGTTAAATCCATGAGCAATAGCAGCCTTAGCCAATGCATCGCGTTGTTCGAGAGAATAGCCGAGAGAAAATTTTCTTATAATATCGTCGCGAAATCCTCGTGAACGAAAATAGGCCATACCCACGGCCACACCATCCACGTGATTATGTAAGGTATCTTGAAAATATTGATTTGCCCATTCATTGAGCACAAACATACTTTCACGCTCACTTTGCTGTGCACGCTCTTCGTCTGTGAGTTCTTTTTCTTTTACCTCGATGCCATATTTCCTTGCCAACCATTTAATTGCTTCGGGGTAAGTCATATGTTCGAGTTCCATGAGGAAATGTACTGCATTTCCGCCTTTACCGCATGAGAAGCATTTACAAAGTTGGCGAGAAGGTGATACGCTGAAAGATGGGGTACGCTCATTATGAAACGGGCATAGTCCTTTGTAGTTGGCTCCATTCTTACGTAGAGTCACAAAATCCTTTACCACATCAACGATATCTGTGGCATCCATTACACGTTGTATGGTGGCTTTATCTATCATGGAGGAGAAATTTATAGAATTCGATTAATGTAGTATTTCCATTATTGGAAATATCATAGCTTTCGTAGAGTAGACCTGTTGCTCAGCATTTGTATAACACATGAGTTGAGCATCTATATTCACTATTAAACATAACACTGATTCAAAAAATTATTAGTGTAATGATATTATCCGCATCAGTTCTCTCTAATTATGTTTCATATCTCATGCTCTAACTTCTATCAATTCCTTATATAGCTCTTCATATTTTCTTGCCACTTTAAGGTAGTCATGATGACGGTGTATATAAGCAAGTCCTTCTTCTCGAAGTTGCGGAATTAATCTATCACGATTTACAACCAATTCTGTGATAGCGTGATATACGCTTTGCTCATTAGGTTGTACGTTGATGATGGGTCGAAGTTGATTTTCATTGAGTATGAAATAATTTTCTGGTTCTGCACCACCTACAACCACTGTTCCACGAGCCATCGCCTCAAGAGCATTCATAGCAGGTGTGTAGGAATAGAGTTGGTCGAGAATTACGTGAGCAGTGTCAAGCATATGTTTGTACGTCTCGAAAGGAACATTTTCGGCTTTTAGAAGCACACATTCTTGAGGATGTTCTTGTGCAACACGTTGCGCGGCTCTAAGAAGAATATCTGTACCTTTGTAAGTCGAGCGTTGACTTTGGATTCCAACGAATATCTTGAGCGCTTCTCCTGGAATAAATTGGCTTTCATTATGCCTGGGGGCAGCTGTTGCTAACTTTGGGCTATCATAATGTGTTTCAATTGATTGCATTTGAATGGGAAATGGAATAAAAACCAATTTTGCGGAACCATGATAGTATTTCCGATAGCATGCATCGTATTCGTAGAGACCTGTCACTATGGCATGACTTTCTTTGGCAATAATTTGATTGAGTTCACCATTAAATCCATAAAGCCATTCTTGCTTAAATTGATCGTTGTCTCGATTAATTCGTTCCACAGGGCCGATATTGAAATCGCTATAACGAAAAGTCTGCTTGTCAAGACATCCAGTTACATAATAATAATCCATGCCAAAAGCTCCCATAACGATGCACTGATTGTGCTTTTTTAGGAATCTAAAATATGGCAAGATGCGTTGAGCCTTAAAATTAAGAAATAAGGGATTGATTATCTGTACAACATCGTAACCACGAAACTTTTGAAAAGCACTTTTTACCTTGAGCCAATATTTCAGGCTATCTAGGCGGCTAAGCGATGAGCGACTAAGGTCGATATCGCGCGGATAATCCTTCCATCCATCGCCATCTGATGCCACAGTGACATGGTGACCAAGTTCTCGGAGTCCTTTGGCTAATGTGGTGTGAACATTGCTATATTCGCCTAGTAGTAATATTTTCATCTTTCAAAGTATGGGGTTTTTACGTTTAATAAGACTGGACTTGTTTTCTTCAAGTTTTGACAATTTAGGTTTAAAATTGTCTCCGTTACTCATGTTAGTAATCATGCGCATACAAGATAAGGAAGCGATTCGTTTTGAAGAAAAATAGGGAACCGAAGCATGCTTTGAAACTTGTATGAGATGATACTTAGCGCTTTTCTTTTAAATAGTTAGCAAAGATGGTGGCTGCCGTTTTAACCATCATCGGACAAGGCCTTTTTTTATAGTATTCGGTTGTTCTAGCTTCTGCTTTAGATGATGTTGGGGCATTAGGCTTAAGTCCGAGGAGTTCGGCACATATAAGACTTCCATTTTGAGCTTTAAATTGTGCGGCTAGTTGTTGCACTTGCGCATAATTGTGGCTCTTTCCTGCCCTATCTGAACCATCTATAGCTCCACAATCGAGTCCTGTAAGAAGGAACATACCACAAGCTGCGCCACATGTTTGTCGCATTCTTCCAATACCTCCTCCAAAAGAGGCCGACATGCGAAGTGATTGTTCGAATGTAAATCCGTAGAGATCGGCAAAGGCAGCGACAACGCTTTGTGAGCAATTGTATCCTTCATTAAATAGCTCTACAGCACGATTAATACGAACTTCAAGTTCGCTTTCTGAGGGAGATGTATTTGAATTTTGATTCATTTGTTCGATTTAATTTTCTATTTTTGCATAGAAATCTTTAATGAGAATATTATGCTAGAAGGATTCTATTGTAGATTCATTAGGAAGCGCGCATTCTTAATAGCCTTAACACTCGTAGGACTTACGACTGCTTGCCAAGAGAGTTTTGATCAAAGTCTAGAGCGAGAAGCACGTGAATATACGAATCGACATTGTCCGCAAGAAGTAGAAACAGGTACTATTCTTGATAGTCTTGTCTACAATCCCCAAAAACGCGAACTTACCTATTTTTATAGTATATCCGCTACCAATGAGTGTATTTTTAGGGAAAAGACTCCCCTACTCCACGAATTGCTCAAGCAGCGTACAATCAATGACGTTACTTTTAAAGACGTGAAAGATCATGGTGTGGCCTTTCGCTATCTCTACCAATCAGAAGAGAATGGGAATGTGGTGTATCAGACTTTGATAAAAGCGCATGAGTATGGATGGAGAAATTAAAGGTGGGTCTATTTATTCTGAAATATAATGCGTCTTATTCAGATGCGTGATTTGTGTACACTTTCTGTCCTAAAGTCCATCTCTTTATCAAAATTAGAAGCGCCCTAAACATATAATCTACACTTAGTATTTATGCAAGGTTAATCGATGCTTTGAAGAGCTTGAGCAAGTTGGTCAGGACAAGAGGTCTGCTTGTTTCCACATCGAATGCCTTTGAGTCTCTTTATCACTTCATTCTTGGGCATGCCCTTAATCAAAGCCGCAATGCCTTGTAGATTTCCGTGACATCCGCCTTCAAACGAGGCTGACTCTATGAGACCATCATCAGTCAGACTCACGTGCATACAACGCGAGCAGACTCCTTGTGGGATAAAATCGAATTGCTTCATTTCATGTTCTTTTTATATTCCGTTTAAGCGAGAATAAGAAGAATGATTGAAAAAGAGGGGAAATTTAGGCAAGAATCGTTGGATCCTTAGCGAATTTTCCCCTCTTACGTATGATTTATTTCTGAAAAACTATTTCCTTTTTCTTAAAAGAACTCTGTGATATCTCTCAGAGACACCTCCCCACTTTATCTCGGGAAGAAAGGATTTTCGTTTTTACAGAGAAGATTGCAAACGAAATGCATACATGATTATTCCTCTGCGGGCTTCATATTCGTATAGACAGTCTGTACGTCATCGAAATCTTCGAGTCGTTCTACCATCTTATCAATGCTTTCGCGCTCTTCGGGAGTGACATCTTTGAGGTCGTTGGGGATATAGGTAAATTCAGCGGCAAGCACCTCAAAACCATTTTCTTCCAAGTGTTTCTGAATCTGAGCGAAGCATTTCGGGTCGCCATAGATTGTTACACTGCCTTCTTCTTCGTCTTCATCGAATTCATCTTCCACTCCATAATCAATGAGGTCGAGAATGAGTTCGTCCATGTCTACTCCATCTTTCTTTTTGATGGTAAACACGGCCTTATGGTCGAAGAGATAAGCTAACGAACCCATTGTGCCAAGATTACCATTGAATTTATTGAACACGGAGCGTACATCGCCTACAGTACGAGTAGCATTGTCTGTAAGTGTGTCAACAAAAATAGCAACTCCGTGAGGGCCGTAGCCCTCATAAGTCATGGTCTTGTAGTCACTTTGGTCTTTACCACATGCATTTTTAATGGCACGTTCGATGTTGTCCTTAGGCATGTTTTCGCGCTTACAAGTGGCGATGATGGCACGAAGTGTGGGGTTATTCTCTGGTTCCGGTCCACCGGCTTTCACAGCTACAGCGATTTGTTTACCGAGTTTTGTAAATGTGCGGGCCATATGACCCCAGCGCTTCATTTTCGTGGCTTTTCTATATTCAAAAGCTCTTCCCATGGGATTTGTGTATATTTAGAATTTTGTTTGTTATGTTGCTTATGAGCAAAAAAGAGTATCGAAAGAAACTTATCTGAGCGTTGCGTCAAGTTGTTTTTGCAGATTTTGGATAATCTTGTTCATGATAGCATCAGTCTGCTTATCGTTCATCGTTTTACTCTCATCTTGCAAAGTGAAATTGACCGCATAGCTCTTTTTCCCTTCGGGCAAGCTCTTTCCCTCGTACACATCAAAGAGTTCTACACTCTTGAGTAACTTCTTCTCTGAAGCGCGAGCTATTTGCTCGATTTGCGCGAACTGTATTTTTTTATCAACGAGAAGAGCTAGGTCACGCTTCACGGCAGGGAATTTGGAAATTTCCTTAAATGAAACGTCTTCCTTCTTGACAAGTTTCATGAGCATAGTCCAATTTATTTCTGCATAATAGACCTCTTGCTCTATATCAAATTTTGCAAGGATAGTTCTAGAAACAAGACCTATCTCAACAAGCACCTTACCTGCACGATCGGTGATAGCGAGACTCTTTGAGAAGATATCGTTTTCACCGCTAGCAATTTTCAATCCGCCGAGTTGACAACCCAATCGACGAAGGATATTGCTGACGTAGGCTTTTAGTTCATAAATACTTGATTGCTCGTCAGGATGTGCCCACGATCCTTCAACGCGTTTTCCTGTGAGCCACAATCCGAGGAAATGTGCTTGACTATACGCTGCGAGAGTGTGATCAGCTGTATGCTTCTTAGAGTTATAATAGTAGCAATTTCCAACTTCAAAGAATCGGATGTTCTGACACTTTCGATTGACGTTGTGTGCGATACTTTCCAATCCACCGAAAAGGAGCGTCTGACGCATTACATTGAGGTCTGAACTGAGGGGATTGATCAATCGCACTAGATTTTCGGCAGCATAGGTCTCAAGGTCGTTGTAGTATGCTTCCTTTGTTAGTGAATTGTTGAGAATCTCATGGAATCCCTCTCCTACTAGCTGTTCTGCCACAACATTCTCAAGCTTGTTAGCACGATCTACATCTCCCTTTATAGTAAGGCTTGATTTTACCGCACTAGGGATTTCTACGTTGTTGTAGCCATAGATACGAAGAATATCTTCCACGACATCACAAGGACGCTGCACGTCAACGCGATAGGCAGGAACTTGGAGTGTAAGTCCTTCAGAAGTCTCATGAGTGATTTGCATTTCGAGTGAAGTAACAATTTCCTTTATTACTTCAGTAGGAATGGTTTTGCCTATCAGATCGTGTGCATACTGATAGTCGAGTTCTACGGTAAATTGTTTTTGCAGTCCAGGAGCTTCTACATCTTTTATATCCATAGCGATGACACCGCCAGCGAGTTCTTTCACAAGAAGTGCTGCCACCTTCAGTGCGTAGATTTGTCCATCAGGGTCAATACCACGTTCAAAACGGAAGGAGGCATCTGTACTCAAGCCGTGTCGACGTGCACTTTTACGAATCCACGTTGGATGGAAATAGGCACTTTCTAAGAGCACATCCTTGGTTGTATCGTAAGTACCAGATCCACGTCCACCCATTACTCCCGCAATACACATGGGCTCACGAGCATTACAGATAGCAAGGTCACGATCAGTAAGCGTATGATCTACCCCATCAAGTGTTTGGAAATGAGTGCCATCGGGCATTGTTTTCACTACGATTCGCTGACCTTCTATCATGTCGGCATCGAAGCAGTGAAGAGGCTGTCCGTAGGCCATCATAACGTAGTTTGTAATATCTACGATGTTATTGATAGGACGCAGTCCTATGGCTTGCAACTTTTCTTTAAGCCATTCAGGACTCTCCTTTACTTGACAATCTTTAATAGTTACAGCGCAATAGCGAGGGCATGCTTCGGTATTTTGCACATCGATATCAATATTCAAATCATTGGAATCGACATGAAATGCTGACACATCCATCTTGTGAAGACTCGTGGTCTTTCCATTGCGAATAAGCCATGCATAAAGATCGCGAGCCACGCCATAGTGCGAGCAAGCATCAGCACGATTAGGAGTGATATCCACCTCGATAATGTAATCACTCTCTAATCCGTAATATTCGGCGGCTTTCATACCTATGGGAGTATCTTCAGGAAGTACGATGATTCCATCGTGATTATGCCCTACTCCGATTTCATCTTCAGCACAAATCATGCCTAGACTTTCCACACCGCGGAGCTTGGATCTCTTTATGGTGAAGCATTGATCTCCGTCATAGAGTTTTGTGCCTATTGTGGCGACAATAACTTTTTGTCCAGCTGCTACGTTGGGAGCTCCACAAACGATTTGCTGAGGGGCTTCTCCACCGAGATCTACTTGACAAATGTGCATGTGATCGCTGTTGGGGTGTGGTTCGCAGGAAATAACGTGTCCTACTACGAGCCCTTCAAGTCCGCCTTTGATGGCTTGTACTTCTTCTACTCCGTCTACTTCAAGACCTTCACTTGTGAGGGCATCAGCCACTTCTTGTGCGGTCATATCGAAGTCAACGTATTCTTTGAGCCACTTATAAGAAATATTCATATCGATTTAGAATAACTGCATTTTAATGTGTGGCAAAATTACTTCATTTTTTGTAAACAACAAAGGAGATAAGGGAAAAGAAACTTAGCGTATGGAGGTTTTAGCTCATAATGATAGTTATTCGAGTTTTCGGATTTAGTCAAGACGGGGTGAATTATCGTGCAAGTCGAATGCAATCAAGCTTGCTTGAATTGCTGAGACGCAGCCGATAATGGCGATAAAAGCTCGCTGAAGTTAAGACTGGAACTTGGAATAATTATCTCTAGATAGGCATTCAAGTTACGCGAAAAGGCCGTTCAAGTTATCGTCCTTCGGTCGAGGGACGCATGTCCTTCGGTCGAAAGACGATGACTTAGAATACGTTCTAAGAAAACTTCTACAGCCTTTTAGCCTAACAACAATATACTTAAAGAGAACACTGCAACGCAATGGTTAACAACTACTATCAAAGTTTCAGATTCTGTCCGCTCAAGTTAAAACCGAAATTAACCCAACTTTTCCATTAAAAGAAATGGAAAACCTGAATGATACGGAACGTGTTAAAGCTGAAGAGTATTGGGCACGGATGCAAGAAGAAGGTAAGACGAATGACGGGAATGATTAAGCGATGCACAGATCTTTACGAACAGCTGACCCGCTGCTCTTTGTTCGACAAAAG
>UQKO01000010.1 GCA_900541575.1 uncultured Prevotella sp. | reverse complement strand
CAACACTGCTAACGAGGTGAAAAACAAATAGTTTGTCACCAGTGTTTGTTGCACAGTTCTGCACAACTTTCAATGACGGAGAATGCTTACTGATTGATTATTTTTGCAAACTAAAAAAGTAAGCAGATGAAATGATCAAACACATGTATGGAATCAGGACAATTTTCAAGAACGGAACCGATGAATGCAGCTGACAAGTCTGTTGCAATGTACTTTATGGATATATTCTTGCGCTTCACCCGTTTCCTAAAGTCGGATAGAGCGTCAATCCCCTTACCTTCACCTACATATATAATCCGACCACTTACCAAATCGACGACAATTGTTTTATACACATGCCCTTTCTTGACCGCAAATTCGTCGATACCGATACACTCAACTCCATCAAGGGAAGGAGGAGAATATCGTCTTTTCAAATGATTAGAATGTATCTCCTTAATGGTGTCCCAGCTAACACCCAATCTGGCTGCAGCATCTTTTAAGGTCATGGACCGTAACATATCTACCACGTATTTTGCAAAACGATGTGTATATGAGCAACCTCCAGTAGCGAATGGTATCTTCTCCTGCTGATCGTAATCGCAACCATCGCATTTGCACTTGTAGCGTTGAACTTTCATGCGTATGATGACTTTCTTGCCTCCTATAGGCAAGCCTAGAAAATCTCTTGTGCGGTATCCGTTCTTTATCAAATAACATTTTCCGCACTTCGGACATTCCTTTTGGCGTTTTTTGCTTTGCACATGAAGAATAATTGTATTACCTTTGTATTCCTCTCTTGTACATTCAAGGCTGTAAAGCCCCCATGCATGATATAGAAAACTGCTGTTCATTATTATATATTTGTTTGTGGTTATTCAAATATACAAAATGTTCAGCGGTTTTCTTTTGTTCTATACTGAATTTATCACTCGAAATGTCGGATGAACCGTAAGTTTGTACTTCGTAGCAGGACCACGTCCAGCCTTCTCAATATTTCCCTCCTTAACAGCGGCAGAAAGTAACCTTTTCATTGTACTATCACTGGGAGCTTTCGTAAGCCCCACCATAATCTCTGCCCTATTTGCCAAGGGATGATAACGTAAAAACTGTAATATTTCTATATCTATTGTCATATTCTTTATTTATTAATCGGCTCAAATCTACTCATTTTTTGCCAATATTCGGGTTTGTTTGAGCCGATTTGGTGTATATTTAACGGGATTTTGGTCCGATTCGATAAAAACATCTTGGAGAATAGACGAAACGGAAAAGATAAAACCAAACTAATAAAACTTCACCTGGAGGCACTTGTCATGCAAGTGAATGGTTTCCAATTTCAAGGCAAGGTATACAAATATCGGGGCAGCGGATATCCATCTTATACATTTTCTCCATCATTTTATACAAGCCTCACGTAATGATTTCCTTCATATAGATATTCCATCTTAACTTTGCTTGAAAAAAGAAAGATATGAAGAAAGTATTCAAATTGATTGGAGTATTGGTTGGAATTGGCATTATCGTTTGTGGCATCGCGTGGTGGTATTCTCGCACAAGCAACCCATGGAATGCTGCGACGATTGGAGACATTTCAGCTCCTGTTGGATATACCCGTGTAGACGGCAGTTATGCAGAGTTTATGCGCAGTTTGCCGCTGAAGAAACGTGGAAGCAAGGTGCAGCTCTATACGGGTGGTGATGCGCGGTTTCAGTTTCTCTCAACTGGCGTAATCGACATACCGATGCTCAGCAACTCGGAGCAGTGTGCTGATATGACCATGAGGCTAAGAGCAGAGTATCTGTTCAGTCGGGGACGTTACTCGGGAATACGTTTCCGTGATGTAAATGGCAACACATTGCAATATCATGGCGGATCATCGCGCAAAGCACTAGAAAAATTTTTGAAGAAAGCTTACGGTGTGTGCAGCACTTTATCTGTAAGCCATGAGACGACACCACGCAAGATAAGTGAGGTGCAGCCCGGTGACGTGCTCGTCTATCCTGCCCGCAAGTTAGAAGGTATGGGACATGCTCTGATTGTGATTGACGTGGCTCGTAACGGCAAAAAAGTCGCCATCATGTGTGCCGAGGGCAATACACCTACACGCGAATTGCATATTGTGAGAAATCCTTGCCCGATATCTAATCCTTGGTTCTTCTTCGATGGCGACGAGAAAATATTGTGGATATCACTGTTCCATTTTGGCAAAAACGAGTTAAGACATTATTAAGGGTAGTACCATACATCTCAGAATTTATAGAACCACCCTTAAACCATAAAAGAAAATCTGTAAATTTGCGTTGATAAACAAGATTACATTTATATAATAACTGCGTACAATTTGTTGAAACAATAATGGAAATACTCAAAATCTCTACATCCGTGGGCTTGTTTCGTGTTCCAACGGATGACATGGCTTATATAGAAGCCTCCGGCAACTACTGCGACGTATACCTTTTTAATGGTGAGTCGGTAACCATGACGTTTCAGCTGCACTACTTTGTTGAGGCACTTGAAAAGCTAAAACAGAACTTTTTCATGCGTGTCGGCAAGAGCCTGATAGTAAACAAAAATTTTGTTTACTCCATCAACATCACCAGCCAGGATTTGAAACTCATGGACCATCGTTTATACCAAGTGTTCAAGCTAAAGGCTTCAAAAGAGGCACTAAAAGAGTTGAAAACTATATTAGAACAAGAAAAATAAATGATTATGGGACATATAGAAGACCGCGAAATACAAGAGAAGCCTAAATTCATAATTGAGGATAATGATAACAATGCTGCTTCACAGGAGATACTTGAAGAACCCATTATTACTATTGAGAGTGGTGAGGATATAGAGAATACGCCTTCAACTACAACCATAAAGAAACGAAGCCGGCTACAGAAGTGGGGGCGAGGTATAATATGGTTTGTGGCTACCATCATACTTGTGCTTGGCTGTTACTGCGCCATACGCCTATACAACTACTATTATAATATAGGTGTGAGCGTTTCGCTTTCTCCGAAAGACAACATCAAGAAACTGGATAGCATGCAGACACCAAAGGGGGCTTCGGCAGTGGTGCTTAAAACAGACTCTGTACTCGGCGTGGCACTTGATATCTACGAACTACACAACGTGCGGGCAGAGCTGTCATTTCAAGAACCCGACACTGCCGATCATAGTGTGCTGCTATATACTCGTACTGCCGACTATACCTCTACGGGCAAATATATCGGTTCGCTGGTCATTGATGGTGAGGAGAAGCAGAGCGATGTATCGCGCCTCGGCTATTGTGCCATAGAGAAAGGCAATATGGTTATCGGCATTTCTCGCTTTGACGATATGCGTGAGCACATGATAGAGCGTGACGGCTCTTACTTTCGCCAGTTTGTGCTCGTTTCCAATGGCGAACTGCCACAGCGTTTTTCACTGCATGGCAAGGTGGAGCGTAAGGCTATCGCACGCACTGCAGACGACCGTATTTGCGTCATCGCAACCCGTCACCCCGAAACACTGTGGGACTTCGCCGATGCTTTGCGCGAATATGGCTATGTAGATGCTGTCTACCTTACCGGTGGCAACGAAAGCGGTTTCTACCGTGCTTCTGACGGCACCGCTTACTTCACGGAGAAAGCCGCAAAGTATCGTACGAATAAGCACCACGGTGTAGCTCCTTGGCTGGTGCTTAGGAAGCGATAATTGCCAAGATATACAATAAACCCGGCATCTTGTACAAGTCACCTCGGAAAGTTTCTCGGTTCAGGAAAGCCACACTACCTTTGCATTGTCAATAAGACATAAATCCGGCAAAACGAAATGTGCTCGTTTGGAAAAACGAAACGTATAAAAAACGGGAAAAACGAAACGTACTAAAGACTTCGCGCACACGACATTTAAAAGCAACAAAAAAGCAGTCCAAATCGGGCTGCTTTTATTGTTATTGAACGACAAGCAAATAGCGTTCAAACGATGTTCAAATCACGCTGCATTTGGCTTCACAAGCATCATGTCTTTGTAGCCAGCATCATAGTTTACATGTGCATTAAACTCAAAACGCTCACAACCTTCAAATGGATTGCCAAGCGCTTTGTTCTTGCCGAGCCATTCACAAAGCTCAATGATAGAGGACTTGTCAGAAGTGAAATAAATAAACGGCTTTCCTTTGAGCACATTCAATACATCAAGATAGTCGGACAAACGCCAGTACATTTTGTATGTTCCAACCTCTGTTGACAAATAAGGAGGGTCAACGATAAACACCACATTCGGCTCGTCTTTATACTTTTTGTACAGTTCACGATAGTCACACGACTCAATCGTCAAGCCTTCCAAATAGTCCTCGCTCGTCGGATAGTCATTCTTGCGAATGTTATTGTACAAGGTTTGTTTTTCCATCTCCTCGATGCTCAGTTTGTACTTCATCGAGAACATCACCGATGCCGAGATCGTTATAAAATCGATGTAGCCCACCGCTTGCTCCTCATGTCGCAAACGCTCAAGCACCTTCTCGCGCATCTTTCCACTTATCTGCTTGTGCTTTGGCAAGTCATCCACAATCTCACGCAAATCAGAGAGCAGCGCATTTGTCTGAGGTATGTGTGCCAGTCGCTCGCGATAGTTGTCGTAGTCGTTATACACCACAGTCGCGTCAGGACGCAAATGCTTTGTTATATGGGACAGCAAACCGCTTCCACCGAATAAATCCACAAACACAGTCTTGTCGTTGAACTGTGGCAAAATTCTGATATACTCCTTTGCAAACATGCGCTTCTGTCCGACAAATGGCAGTGGCGCAGCCATGTGCATTTTCCCTCTCATACGTTCAGCTCAAACCTTATGTTGTCCTCGCCGGCGAGCAGTCGTTCAGTGGGGTTAATGTTGTTTTCATAGATGTGTACGTTCGCCAAGTTCAGCGTGATCGACTTCAGTGGCAAGTCTATCTGACGAGCCATCAGATAAAGGTGGTAAATGTCCGAAGGCAGTCCGAGACTTGCGTCCGAGCTGCGCTGATATGCCGATACCACCAGTGTGCCATCCTCTATCTGGAACTGCACAAGGCTCAGGCATGGTGCTTGGTTGCTCTCGGCATCCGTTGCTCCGAGGAACAGCACATAGTTCTTGCTGTTACGCTTCTCCTTGTTTATGCGCTTGATGAGTGGCGGCAGCTTCTCCATGTAGGTCGGGTAACTGTTCACCAATGTCTGGCCGCAGTAGTCCCACCATGCGATGCCAGCCTCACGGTATCGCTCCACGTTGCGCTCGCCTTGCATAAATAGTTTCAGTTCCTCCTTCAGCTTTTTCCTGGCTATGCCATGGCTCTCGAAAATGTCGAGCAGGTCAGCCGGTGTGAACGTCAGCTGCTCGTTGAGCAAGTATTTTATCTTGCCTTTTTTGTTCTGTTGGGTCTTGCCTTCAGCAAGCACCTTCCCCAATAATAAATAGTATTTGTTCATTGCGTTTCCGTTTTGATACGGCAAAGTTACCACGCTTCCGCATCAATGAGTAACGCCATGAGCAAATCACACTGCAAGCCTTTTGCAGCACGTTTTCAAAAGCCTTGCGTTTTACCCCCCCCGAACACCTGGGCGCTGCACTCGCTTCCATACCGTTTGATGAGCGTGTACACCTTGCGCTCGCTCACATGGTAACGGTCGGCAAGCGTCGCCACGATATACGACACCTTGTCGCCGCCACCGAGCATCACCCGGTAGTCATTGTAGAGGTCTATATATTCCACATCCTCGATGCGTATTCCTGCCTGTTGTAGTCTTTTTAACGGCTCGCGGTTAAAATTCAGTATCTCAAAGACTTTCATTTTCAGCAATTTTATGTACCTTTGTATCGCCAATCACTTTATAACAACAAAAATGCTCACAGCGCGGCAGAGGGTATATGCCCCCGGTCGTGCGCTGTGAGCGTTGTTATAAAAGTGATTGGCGTTGCTTTTTAACAGGCCGGGGGCTTTTTTACTTCCTCCCCCGAGGGAAAGTTTCTCACGCTTCGTATTTGCTCAAATCAATGGCATCTTTCTTTTTCCATACATCGGTCAGCACATTCTGGATATACTTCACCGCTTTTGTGTAGAAGTCCGTCAAATCATCAAGTGTCTCAAACGTGCGGTACACTGGCTCCTCGTCCGTGCCGAACTTGAATGTCACTGGCAGCGTCTTTCCGTCCGTCTGCACAGCCAAATCGTATGCCGCCTTGTAGTTGTACTGGTTCTCCTGCGAAAGCCACACTGGGGCATTGTCATAGCTGAACCCCGACAATATAGCCGCGTCCGCTTGCTCGTTGTACCATGTTCTCACGAGGGTCTTTATCTCCTCGCCAGTCGGCTTATGAGCCAGTTCCGCTTCCATGTAGTCAGCGAAGCCGTCATCACGCTCCTGCACGTCCCAACGGACGCGCCATTTGTTCTTTACGGGGTTCACGCATTCCAGCAGCTTCACCTCCGCATTTCCTTGTACTCTTTTCATCTTAGCTAAAAACGTATTTAGTTCGACCTTTGCCGAACACCTCCGTTTTGATCGTTGTCTCAAATGGGAAGCCGTCCGGCACTTCTCTAATCTGTGCGAGTATGTTCTTCATCTCCTCGCTGTTGGTGAAGAATTTCCGTGCCTCGCCGTTCACCTCGATGGACACGATGCAGCGGTCATCGCCCTGCTCCGTCTTTATGCCCGTCTCGAAGTCTTTCACCACGATGGGAATGTTCACCAACTCACGGATGCTCACGACAGTACCCGCGAAGCGCTTCTTGCCGTCCTCTGGCTTGTAAGCCACATTTAAGTCCTTAAAACTTTTCATTGTTTTGCCTGTTAATTTATTAAACAAATTGTTACAGTCGGCGTGCTTTGTCATCCCATAAAAGGATGCTGTCAGCTATCGCCTTCTTTTTCTCGATTTTACCTCGCACATCTTTCTTGCGAACTTCTGCTTGATGCGTTTCCTTAAACGCACATTGTTTGGCCGTATTACATAGCCCAGAAAGTCTATTCCCTCAGCAGTCGGGAACACCCTCTCATTGGGCTTTACCACCAAATCAATTTTCTGCAGCTGTTCATGTATGATGTCACGAATCATCCATAGTTCCGCTTTCGTTTTACCGAGTTCCACGCCGTCATCACAATATCTGTAAAAATAACGTACGCCGTACTTGTCCTTCAGATAATGGTCTAAGAAAACAGACAATAACAGATTCCCCGACCCTTGCGAGCTGCGCAGCCCGAAACTGATGCCCTCAGGCAGAAGGTGCAGAAAGTGCTCCAGCAGTCCTAACAGCACCTCGTCCTTGAACACCCTGCGGTAACACCACATTACAAAATCCGGCTTCACGTTGTCATAGAACCGCCTCACGTCAAACTTATAGCAGTATGTCGTTCCCTCTGGGTCTGCATTCAGATCTCGTTGTATGCACTTCATCAAGTCGTGCGTGCCACGTCCCTTGATGCTCGCCCCCGTAGTTCGTATGAAACGCTTGTGCAGATGTGCGTCCACCACATTCATCACAGCATACACCGCTATGCGGTCTTTCATCGACAATATCTGCAGATGCCGTTCTTTACCATATTCACAGATGATGCGCTCATGATAGCCACCGAGCTTGAACGTACCGTTCTTCAGCTTTGCCGTCAGTTCCGCTATCACCTCGTCACGGTGCTCCAGCAGATAGCGACCTTGCCTGCACGTCTTTCGCTTCTTGCCCCGCAACACAGCGTCAAACGCCTCCGACATGTTGCCGTAGTCCGTCACCTCCTCCATGATGTAGCCTTCTCTGCGCATAGGGTTCTCTGTTCCTCGTTTACGGAAGATATGGGCCTTCCTTTCCCCGGGCCAAACTTCTTCGAACCGTTACCGGCCTACCAAACTCTATTGCCAGACACTTGATTTTTCAGCTTTCTGCCATGGAGCAGGATTGCTGTGGCTCGTTTCCCTCGGCACCACATCGGGGAGCACGTCCCCATCGTTGTACGCCGATTCTTTTGATTTCCAGGCGCGAGCCGACATTCGCATTCGCATTCGAGGCATCGTTATTCGCATTCGCATTCGAGACACCGCCATTCGCGTTCGCATTGTTGTACCCGCGATAGACCACACGGCCTATGGGAAACTCTACCAAGATGCAAAGTTACTCATATTCCCGCCAACTCAAGCGATTATACTCTAAATCAGTTGCAAAGCGACAATATTTCAACGAAAACCGCAGCACCACCAGGTTCCCGCGAAATTTCTAAAATTTTTCGACCGGCTTACGCCGGTGATGCCACGTCCTTCGTTTTGTCGCTTCGCGCGCTTCGCGTTACGCAACCTCGACTATCGCCTTATACGCAGCCACGCTTTGCGCCATCACGATCTTGCCGCGGAAGGCCAGGCGCGAGCCGACAAACGCACTCGCACCCGAGGCATCGTTAAACGCATACGCATTCGAGACACCGCCATACGCGTACGCATTGTAGTACCCGCGATAGACCACACGGCCTGATGCCGAGCTGAACCAGTATTTGTCAGAATAGTAAGTGCTGCTCGATCCGCTCACGGCACCAACTGGCACAACGGCCATCCATTTGCCATGAGCCACTGCCGTTATCCAAGAGTCACCATTTGTCGTACCCTTCACCATCATAATCGTACCGTCCGGCATCCAGATGCGCCACTTGCCCATATTGCCACTCGTGTTCGGTACGTCCACCCTGTCCATCATGTCGTATTTGTGACCGTAGATGTCCTCATACCCAAGACAACAGATATTGTTCACCTGCGTCACTTTCGCCGCACCATACTCGTCCTTCTCCACATACCAGGCATATTGATGTACCATATTGTCCACAAGACTGTTCGTCACATTCGGATTAATCCCCTTCGCCTCTTCGTAACCCACAGTGTCCTGCATGCCCCTCGATGCCGTACCGCCAGTCGTGCGTGTATTTGAGTGCGAACCTGCGCCACACTGCTCCTGCATGTTCTTTCGCCCATACTTTGCATAGCTCAGATTTGCGATGCGCCAGTGCATCAGCGGGTCTATCTGCTGCATACCTCTCTGCACGCTATAGTAGTGGAAGTCCGCCCATGTCATATTTGCAGTCGTAGAACCACCCGTTATGCAGGAACGCAGTTTTGTGCCAACCACCGAGCTGCCCGCCACACCACAAAGGTGCTCGTCGTTGGGCACCCAGTCAGGCTCCATGTCTTCAATCTTCTCGCTGTTGCTCAACACCACCTTGTCAAACTCAGCGGTGTTTAGTATAGAGAAGTAAAGTGCCACGGCTCCTTCCGGCACATCGCTTATCAGATACATGCCAGCCTCAAACTTGTTGCTCAGCGCAGACACGACTATGGACTGCAGCACTGCGCCTGTCTTGTCAACGAATACGCTGCCCACAAGATTCGTGCCTGGCACACTCGGGAAGCGTACACGCTTGTAGCCCTCCACACTCACCATACACACAGAGTACGAACTGTCATTACTGAAAGCGTTGTTTATCGTGTCCCTGCCGCTCATCACCTTTTTGCCGTTTGTATAGCCACCCTGCGTTCTCTTGATGTCCTCCAGCGTCAGCACTGTCGCCTCTGGAACTCTTGGCATGTGGGCTCTGTCTCTGAAACTGTAGCAGTCATAGTTCCTACCGTTCAGATAGTCATTCACACCCTTGCTCCAGAAGAACGGCTCCAGCATCATCCAGTCGCCCTCCGAGCCGTCAAGCTTTGCGGGGCTCCCGTCCGCATACTTGTTGCTGTCAGCATCGTCAAGCGGGTAGCATGTCATTTCGCCGTCCAAATTATTCATCACCGTATCAACACCGGCGATGGTAACGTTCCGGGTAGTTGCTTTCTTCGTCACCTTCGCCAATACTCTGTGACGGTTCTTCAATATCGCCGCCACATGGCCGCTCGGCTTGTAATCGTTGCCGTATTGGTAGCCCGTTTCGTTGTCAAGATTGCTGATACACACGTCGTCGGCAACGGTTTCCGCTCTCTCCAGCATCGTATATTCCGGCTGCACGATGTTCAGCTCCGGAAAGTGCTCCTTCAGCGCCTCATACTCCTCGTCCTCCTTATATTTCGTCAAGCGGTATGTTCCCACCAGTCGGCAGGTGTCCACGTTGCCGCCTTCCTCGTCCACGCCGCCCGTCCGCATCAGCGAAGTCAGCAGACTGCCGTCACCCTCCATGTCGATGCCCGTCACACGCAGATATTCGATGTTCGAACAGCGTTCAAACAGCGTTTGCCAGTCTATGCCAGGGCAGCTGTCAATAACGAGCTTCGTCACATTGGCCGTACCCTCGATGGTCAGTCCCTCCTCTTTCAGTTTCGGCAGATATTCCAGACGCAGAGTCGTCAGCGAGGCCGGCAGCACGAGGCTCTCTATCGGCGCACCCTTGGCCACAGTCACGCTCTTCACATTCGTGCCGCCCGCGTCGAGGCTCCTCAACAGCGTGTTCGTCGAGAAGTCCAGCGATGTCGAGTCCTGGCGGTTGCTTCTCGCCATAGTCTGCCCGTTCAGGTTCACCTCCCTCAGTTGTCTGCATCCTTGCGTCACAAGCCACCATGTAGTCGTCGAAGGCTGTGCCCCCCGCTTCACGCTGATGTCCAGTCGTCTCATCATCTTGCAGTTGCCCAACTCCAGGCCGTTCAGCAGATGTCCGGCAGCCCCCGTCAGGTCAAGCTCCAGGATCTTCGAAGCGCCAAACAGCAGCATCGGGTCGTTCAGTGCACGCTTGCCCGTCACCGAGAGCCTGCCCGTCTCGCCTCTCAGCAGCCTGCCAGTCTCGCCCTCCATATAGTCCTTTCCCGACAGACCGTAAGCGAAGTAGTATTCATCGCCCGACACGATGCGCATCACGTCTGCCGAATCCGACACCTCACGCGCCATATAGAAACCAGCCGAATCCGCACGGTAGGTACTTACACCGAATTTAGCGTCAAGCAGAGCGAAGCGGTTTGTAATGAAGTGGTCAAGCTGCATCTCGCGCGTACCGCTCAGCGCATACATGTAGTAGAACTTGTTCCCGTCCGTCGTCACGCCGTTTTCCGTCACTCTCACGCCCTTTGTCTCAGGCTTGATATATTTCATCTCGCCCGACTTGTTATACTCGCGGGCCGACCAGTTTTTCTGCATAGCCTCAAACGTGCCCTTCACCTTCTGGTTCGTCATCACACGGCGCAGTTCCTCAGCCATAGCCTTTATCTCCGCCTCGAAGTTGGCGATAAACAGACACCACATCCAAGAGTCATGACCCTCAAACACCCATTTCTTCTTCTCCGTGTCCCACGAATCCCTCATTATGTTGTAGGCATAAGCAAGCAGCGAGTCATTACGCTTGCCGAAGCAGGTGTCACCGTCATAGTAAGTCCACCACCATATATCCCCGTCCCAAGTGCAATGAATCGTGTTCTTCACAAACTGGTCTACATTGCCGCCATAGGTCACGATGATGTAATATGCAGTAATGTTCCGCACATCATGATGCTGTCCAAGCTCGTTCCTGAACTTTTCCGACTTCCATGTCTTGAGGTCTGTGTACGTCATGTCCGCACCCGAGGGCACACACGATTTCACCCAGCTCCACAGCTTCTTTATAGCCCCCTTCTGGTATTCTGAAGCGTTCTTCTCGCCCGCAGCCTCATCAGCACCGCTCCACAGCGTGTCCTTCGGATAGTTGAACTCAAGCGAGCTCTCAAACTCCGCATCTAGTTGCGCGTCGAGGTCATCGTCCACCTGAAAGTTACACAGTTTCTTGCCGTTGTCCAGGAACTCTATGGCTATATGCTTCCCCTTGTCCGTCAGACCCATCACATCATACCAGTCACTCTTGTCATTGTTCATCTGGTACTGTCCGTAGTACGTAGGGTTCGAGTCGTCAGAACTGGTCGTCGCGAATATGTCGCAAGGATAGCCGTATATCGCCGTGCGTATCGTCGGGTCTTGCTGCTGTGGCGGAGTAGGCGATATTTCCTTCATCACGTCATTGAACACTATTGCCATGCCCGTGTTTGTCTTCATCGACGAATCCGAGAAGTCAGCCTTTGCACAGTTCACCTTACACGGCTTCGTGTCACCCTTGAACAGTGGCAGCTTGTTCACATCCTGCTTCACGCCGTTTATCCACATCTCCGGTGCCAGACCCGCCTTCATGCACTTCATCCAGTAGAAGCGGTAGTTCTTCACCGGATACTTCGTAGATGAAGTACCCTGAATACGTATCATGATGTTCGTGAAGCGTATCACGTCACCCCACGATGTGTATATCACCAGCTCATCCACATGGAAGTTCTGCTTCTTGTTCTTGCAGGCGTTCACGTCGTCAAGACCGCTGCCCGAGTCCTCCGTGCGCACGATCTTTATCACAGCCCTGCCCTTGGCCATTATCTTGTCCATGTCTATTTCGCCCGTCTCCGGGTTAAGCACATCGTTGTAGGCATACCGCTCCGCCATCTCCTCTGCATTGTCGCTGCCCACCGTATGGTTGTCCACCACCTCGTCGTCAGTCAGAGGGCGCGAATACGCAAACACCTTGTATACCCTCACGTCAGCACCGTCCGAGCTTATGCTGATACCCTGCGGAGCGTCCTGTTTGAAGTTGTCGTCATCCTGATAGCACATCGCCGACACGCGGTCACCGTTCATATACAGCTCCATGAGCGAGCCGTCGGCACGCTTGCCCACGTTGAAGACAAAGCGCACACGCTTGCTCTCCGCATAGTTCTGCTTCACGCCCACCGGCGTCTTCGTCACAATCGGCAGACCCGTCTCCGGGTCTCTGTTCTCCTCGTCCTCATGGTCCTTCGTCGAGCCGCTGTAGAGCATGGCGCTGTCCGCCGTAATGCGGAAGCCCTTCGCATCGTTCTACATGCAGTCCACCACCACCGAGCTGCGGTCCGACACGTTGTTCACCTCCATGTCTATCTCTACAGACATGCCTCCGCGCTTCACGTCTTGCATAAAAGGCTTAAAGTCAATCACTGCCTTCGCACCGTTCTTCAGCACCAGAGCCTCGCCGTCCCAGCCGCTCGTCTGCCAGTCCACGCCCTCAAAGGTCGTACCATGTTCACCGTAGGCCCACAGCTTTCGTGCCTCAGGGCTTTCCGAGTTCGAGCGTCCCGCAGCGGTCAGCTTCAGCTCCAGCCCCTGCGTCGCCTCGCCTATGTCCAGACCGCTCGACGCCACATCCACAACCGTCTCCAACGCAGCCTTGCCGCACTCCAGCTTCAGTCTCGTCTCGCCCTGCTCCATGAAGCGCTCCATATATGTCTGCCGACCGCGGCCCACGCTGTATGTCTTCTTCGTTTCCTTGCCAGTGGGCGAAGTCTGCGTCTCCGTCACCACCGCCGGAACCTCCGTCGGGTCGTATGCCGCATACTCAAACTCCAGCCTCTCATACTGCTGCGCCGACAGACGCGCACTCAGAGGCATCTCCCCAAGCACCACCTCGCCGTTCTTGTTTACATATTTCATGCCCACCCAAGGGCTTCTCTCGCCGCCCTTCAGCAGGTCTATCCATATCGCATCAGACTTCAGGCCATCTCTCTCCGCAACCAGCTGCACCGTGTGCCTGCCTGCCGCCAGCGTATTGGCAGCTATCGTGAACGCATCGCGAGTCGTGCCCGCCTTGCTCACGTCCTTGGTCGTAGGCACACCATTGCCGTCAACATACATCGACACCGTTCTGCGCCCAGAGCCCGTCAGAGTGAACGGGATGCTTATCGTCTCCCCGTCCTCATAGCCGCCCTTCTGCATCGCTGTGCCCATGTCATAGTCCGACGTCAGTTTTATGCCTACCACCGTCACCATCGCATAAGCCTGCTTTGTCTGCTTCTCGCCCTCAGCGGTCGTACATTCAGCCCTCACATACACATCCACATTTCCCGCCACCGACATATATGCCGAGAGGTCTGCCGTATAAGTGCCCCTCGACACGTTGCGCAGCTCCTGCGTCCAAAGCGTCGTTGTGCCCAGCTTCACGCTGATGCTCACCGTTGCGTTCACACCGTCGCTCTCGCCCTCAGCGTTCACATGGTCGTAGGTCCAGGTCAGCAACGCCGAGCCGCCCTCTTTCACAAGCTCCGGAGCCACCTTTGCCGTCACCAGTATGCGGCTTGCCGACGATGTGCCACCACCGCCACCCGCAGGTAGCTTGGCAGGCGTACCTATCGCCTCACCCTTCGTGTCGTAAGCATACAGATAGTTGTCATCACCGTCAGGAACTACCTCTATCGAACCCAGCGTATGCGCCTCCAGCTCCTTCAACTTTGTCGCCACCACACCGTTCTGTATGGCGTTTGTGCTCTCCTCGTCAAGACTCGTGTCCACCTCCGGCACGTCCACCGTCAGGCTGATATTACCAGCATCATCAGCCTCGTTCTTCACACCATTCAGTGTCACACTCTTCACCTTGCCACCACCGCCGAAGTCGCTCCAGCTTGCAGTTTCCTCCCAACTTTCCGTTGTCGTTCCCGTAAACTGTTTGGTCTCCCATTTTCCAGGTTCCGTCTCGTAGCTTACGCAACGTCCCCTCTTCCGTTCCTTCGCATCCACAGCTTTTATCGCCGTAGCCAAGGTGTAGTATTCGCCGTCCTTCAGCGGTTTCTTCTCCGTCACGTTGTACGTGTTGCCGCCGCTCTTTTCCTCTATGGCCGTGCGCAGTTTCTCATCGGCAGCAGTTCTCGCCTCTGTCTCATTGGCTATGGATTTTGTGTTGGAGCTTATGGCTTCGCTCAGTGCATTGTCAGCCTTCTCTCGTTCCGTGGCCTCCTTGCTCGTGTCCGATGACAGCTTCACCACCCAAGTTTTCACCGTTTCGGGTATGTCCTCCGTCCAGTCCGTCCATGTCCCCTGCTCGTTCGTCAGGTGTGCCGAGTTGATGTTGTATGAGCGGAAGTATCTGTATATCGCCTTGTCATTGTGCCCGCTAAAGTTCAGTTTGCCCTCCGTGTTCATGCTGTAGTGCGTTGTCAGCACCTCCGTTAGTTGGTGCAGCATCGAGTCCGAGAGCACGTCCACCACGCCCACGTTCGCTCCTCTATAGGTCAGCGTCCAGCGCGAGTGCAGTGCATCCATCACCATCTTCCTCGCTTCCGACGTACTGCCAGGCATGGCGTCTAAGTTAGCCACATCTATGCTGCCTACTACTCCCTCCGCAAGCGTCCGCAGTTCCGCGTCAGCGTTGGTTCTCGCAGTCTGCTCTGCCGCCACTTGCTTCTGCAGCTCCGTGTCTGCTGCTGCGCGTGTGGCCGCCTCTTCCTCTATCTTCGCCTTCAGTTCGTATATGTTGCCGATGTTGCCCATCTTCAGCCATCCCGGCTTCTGCCAGGCGTATATGTCGCCGTTCTCCGCGCTCGTCTTGTCTGCCTCGTTGTATAGGCTTACCAACTGGCCATAGCGCAGCGCTTTGCCGTTCGTCCCCATGGGGGCCGTGTCGGCCTCCATCTGCGCCTTAGTCTGGTACACCTTTCTTATGCCCAGTCCGTCCGCGCTCTGTTCCATCTCGGCTATGTAGGCCAGCGTGTCGGCATGCAGGCCGCCCACCTCCTCGGGGCTGATGCTGTCCGTCTCCGTCTTGCTCCTCAGTTCCGAGGCGCGTTTCTGTAAGTTGTATATAGTTTCCATAATTTGTTGTTATTTGGGTAGGTCGAAAATTATTTTTACGGGCAACACTATGGGTCTGTCCACATCGTCGAAGGGCAAGGTTATGTCTGCACACACCTCGCCCTCAAATGCATAGAGGGCAAAGCTGGCCACCCCATTCTCTGTTTGCACATAAGCCTTGCTGGGCGACACAAAGGCTTCCATAAATTTCTCTTCCGTGTGGAACAGATACATTCTTCCCGTCACATCGTCCGTATTTTGGCTTTTTATGTCCACCTTAACGCGGTACACATCCGATAGCTCCTTCACCATAACTCTTCCCGTATAACCATTTCTGAACGTCACGTTCAGTTGCCTGTAGCTTGGCTCGTCAGCTATGTCGATGGCCTTCCTCACCAAGTCTTTCATCACTGGCAGGTCGTTTATGTTGTAGCTCTCCGTCGCGCCGCTTTTGTCCGTGCTTATGTAGCCCTTCGTTTCCACGGCACAGGCTCTTGTCTGCCCGTCCTCAAATGTGCGGCTGTCCGTTTCTGTCCGTTTTATGCAGAGGTATATCGGGTCTGCCCAAGTCTGGAGCACTATGGTCGCCTCGTCCCATGCCACAAACTCGCCGTCCACCACAGCCACGCCGCCATGTATCTTGCCCGTTGTTGTGCTCTTGTCCACATCCACCGACACAACCTCGGCCGACACATCTGCCAGCAAATATGCCTTCACGCCGCCCGTCAGCGTCTCCAGCAGTCGTTTCATACTCGTCACGTCGTTCTCCTGCAGCGTTTCCAGGTCGTCCACATACACGGGCTGTCCGCCCTCGTTGAATTTCAGTCTATTCATAGTCGTATAGTTCTATGCGGTACGTCCGTCCCGCAGGTTTGTAATAACTTAGCAAATTCCGTATCTCTCGTAGGTTCCTGCCGCCATATTTGTCCTCCTCGGCATCCATAGACGTGCAGAGGAATGTCGGAACCCACACCACAAAACTCTCGCGGTACGAACATTCGCCCCGCCTTTTCAGCGTCACGTCTTTCTCCGTCCGTCGGTACAGATAGTTGTCTTTCTGTCTCTCCTCGCGCTGGTGCCAGAATAGCGAGTCCTCCGCCTCCGCGCTCTCTATCCTTATCTGTTGTTCTTTCAGGTAGAAGGCATCGTTCAGCGCCTTTTCCATGTACATCACGTTGGCCGTAGTCCCCAGTCGTCGGGCAGCGTTCTTGCGCCTTTCCGTCAACTGCTCATATATATACCTCACGGGCAGCATCAGCACCTTCAACAGCGCCACCGTCAGCCCGCCTCTCATCACTGGTGGCAGCAGCTGCACCGCCAGTTTCACCATGTCAACTTTCCACCACATACGTCATCGAGTTTTCAAGTCCTTCCACCGTCAGGCTGCCGCCTGCCGCCGTATAGTTGTTCCCCTTTATCGTGGTCCACGCAGTCCCCGTCGCCGCCATGTATTGGCAGTCGCCCAGCTCCACGTCCTCCACGCCTTCCACCGCCTGTATCGCGTCCGTCAGCCGCGTTTTGTTGAACGTTCCGCCATAAACAATGTTTTTCAGGTACGCCTTTATCGCCTCGTCCACGGCTCGCGATCCGTCCGATATGCGTCTTCCGTCCGTGTCCATCACCAACGGATCCACCCATATCCGTGCCTTCACCATCAGTCGGTCGGCCTTCTGCGAACGGATGTTCAGCACCACGCCAGCTATTTTTACGCGGTTCATATACTGTTTGAACGCTGTTAAAACTCCATCCTCAAGCGGCTCTGGCTGTCCGCCTTTCTCGCCGCTCGCCAGTATTTCCACGCTCGTGCCTCTGTCCCTCACCGCCACATACTTCACCACCTGCTTCGCCTCGTCCTCCGTGGCATATCCGTATTGCTGTGTCGCCTCGTCCAGCACCAGCGCGTCGCCGTATTGGAATGCTCTCGCCACCTTGTAGTACCATGGCACGCTCGCCACCACGGCACTCGCCATCCGAGCTTCCACGTCCTGCACCCATCTCTCGGTCAGCACCTCCACCACATGGCAGCAGGCAGCCACCACCCACAATAGGACGTTCTCCACGCTCACGTCCGAGAATGTCCCGCCCCACGTCGCGCCGCTTTTCAGCCCGTAGCGCTCTCTTATCGTAGCGTCTGCCATGAAGGCGTCTGTCATCGTTTTCTTTATCTCTGCCGTTGTCCTTGCCATGTCCCTCGTTTTTCGTTACATGTATTCCTTCGTAAACTCCTCACTGAATATTCGCAGCCTTGTGCCGCTTTCGTCTCTCACAGTCGCCGGGCTCACCTCGTGCGCCTTGCAGTAGCTTGCCATCACGCGGTTCGTCTTCACCGCCTCGGGCAGCCGCAGCCGCATACCAGCCTCCAGTTCGTCCGTCAAACTCATGCCGTTCTCCATCGCTATGTCCAGGGCCGTCTCCCATGTCCCATGCTCCTGCACCGCTATGTCAGCCAGCGTCTGCCCGTCTCTCACCGTTACTTCCATAAGCCTACACCTTTTTCCAACCAAATGTAACGAACCACACAATGCCACACACTGCGCACAACAGCACACCTCCCGCCAACCACACATACCATGGCACACCCATTCGCATCTTTACGCTCTTCTCTGCCCAGTGTGTCAGCGCCTCGCTGCTCATCTGCGTGTTCGCCCCCTTCTGCGTCTCCTCGTGTCGGCTCTCGTTCGCTGTGTCGCGGTTCTGCTCTCGGTTGCGCTCCGTGTTGCGGTAGTGTTCCCTCTTCACCACGTTGCCCGCCTGGTCTATCGTCAGCACCACTGAGTCTTTCACCACCGTCGAGTCCTTCACCCTCGTTTCGTAGCGTATCACCACAGAGTCCCTCGTCACCACCGAGTCTGTTATCGTCACCGAATCTTTCGCCACATGTGTTTCGCGCAGCTCACTCGTCCTTCTTGTCGTCGCGCAGCTCGCCATGAGCACCGCCGCCAACATCAGCCATAAATAGTGTTTCATGTCGCCATTCCGTTTTTATAGATTCTTGTATTCCTCCTTCGCATCAAAGCAGGGGCAAGCCTTTATCCACTCGTTCTTGGTTATCTTTCCGTCCCCATTCAGGTCGGGCGAGAAGTCCCTGTGTCCTTGTATCGTTGCCTTCGGGTATCGTCCCCTCAGCAACTTCAGCAGCACCCTCAGGCTCTTCTTCTGCGCCTCCGTGCGGTTGTCCGTCGGCTTCCCTGCGGCGTCTATGCCGCCTATGTACGCCACGTTTATCAACTTCGAGTTCCAGCCCTTCACGCCGTTGCTCACCTTATTCTCGTCCAGCATCTGGTGTATCACGCCGTCAGCGCTCACCACATAGTGGTAACCTGGGTTCTTCCATCCCTTGCGCTTGAACTCCATCTCCAGCCCCCTTATCGTTGTCTTCTGGCTGCTCGCCGTGCAGTGTACGGCTATGTATTTTATTTCTCTCATTTTTTCTTCATTTTGTCCAAGGCCGTTTCCACGTCCTCGGGTTTAACGTTCAGTTTGCTGGCAATCTCGCCCACCAGCGCTTTCTTCAGCAGTTGCAGGAAGGGCATGTTCGGGAAGCATATCAGCATACTTGCCGCAGTGCTCCACAGTTCAACCAATATGATGCAGATGCAGATCACGCTCGTCGACAGCCCGTTCCCCACGCCCAGCAACTTGTCTATCAGTATAAACAGCAGGATCACCGAACCATACACCGCCAACTTCGACAGCGAGTCTCTCATCAGCTCGCTCTTCGTGAATCGTCCCTGCTTCACGCTCGATGCTATGCCCCATGCTGCGTCCATCACCACCGCCGCCACAGTAAAGCCCACCATCGTCTCATACCCCGCCAGAAAGTTCGCCACAATCAGCCCGGCGCACACCGCCCAGCCCCATGCAGTCGATAGCACCCCCTCCAGCTTGCTCATAAAATGTTCTACTATCATCTTTCCGTTTTCTATTGTTGTTAATAACTCGCCTCTATCTCCACGCCCGTCTCCGTTATCCGCACCTTCGCCACCGTCTGTCCGTCCATCTCCAGCTGCTCCTTTATCTCCGTGCGCCAGTATATCGGGTCGTTGTCCAGCAGCATGTCACTCAGCCCCACACCGGCCGATGGACGCTCCTTCAGCTCCCCCTTGTGCAGGGTCAGCAGCAGTGCCTGGTTCTGTCGTAGCGTGTCGCCTATGCCCATCCGTCCGTTCCTCACGGCTGGTTCCAGCACGTTTCGTTCTCCGTCCCATCGCAGTTCTATTCCTTTCATACTCTCCTCAGTGCTTTATCGTTTCGTCCTCATAGTCCCCTCGCTCAAAGCGGTTCGCCGCCTTCATCGGCTTCACCGTTGTAAACGTGCCTCCTGGATGCGCCACCGTCACCTGGTGCGTGTGTCCGTTGAAGGCGTCCACCAGCTCGTTTATCTTCGCCGTCAGCTCCTCTATGTTCACCAGTCCGCCAAGCATCCCGCCGTTCACCTCTATCCGCTCCACGCGGTCCACCTGCACCACCACCAGTTCCCTTAGGTCGCCGCTCAGGCTCCCCATCATCACCGCCGTTCCCACCTTCGGTGTCAACAGCATCCGCCCCTGGTCCTCCGTCTCCGATGCCTTCAGCCTCACCCCAGGCACGTCCACTTTGCCCACCGTCACCGTGCAGGTCTGCCCCTCCACGCTCTTCACTATGCCTTGATACAGCGTGGCCTCCTTTCCCGTCCCGCTCCCCTTCAGCAATTCGTGCAGCCTTCTGTATTCGTCCATACTCGCTCTCTTTCTCTCTTTCTTTTTAGCTCAACTTAAAACCTAACGTCACCTTCCGCTTGCCGCCATCCCGTCCAAACTCCGTCGTCACGGCCGCCACAAAGTACGTCCCGTCCTTATATTCGTAGTCACGGTCTCTTAGCACAGCGCTGTCCCCGGGCTTGCACATCGGCACCAACCAACCCGTTATGCTCCCCTCATACCCGTCAAAGCTCCGGCGCTTCACCTCCAGCTCGCCACGAGCCTTCATTGATGCTTCGTCACTCGTCGGACACTTTATTTCAATTTTGTCACCACCCGTGGTGCCTGTTTCTATTTCTTTGACTGTACCATCTGGCATGAGTGCCTTCACAACAACAAGCAGTCGTTTGTCTTTTGCTCGATGATAGGTTAGGTTTTCTTCCTCGACATTCAGCGAGAAGTCATAGAAACGATCTTCGCCAACTTTTTCGCCAGGAGGATGGATGTGCAGCACACCATCTTGCATATAGATGTCCGCGCCACTTTCCTCTTGCACCTTCTTCAACACATCGTAGCCAGTAGCATTGTTGATTACGAACTTGCTGTATGTCCATGAGTAGGAACACTCGATACTGCACCCGAGGCCACAACCATCAACAACCTTTGCAAGTAGATCTTTTAGCGTTACCTTCTGCAACACCTCGTTCGGTATGTCCTTCCTAAAAAGAAACAAGTCATCCTCACAAATGAGTTTTATATCTCCGCCATCAGTGGATATGCGTTGAAGCCAGCCTTCAAACTCCGTTTCAAGTCCTGTTTCCTCATATCCGAACTTTATGCACACCTTGTCACCTCGCTTCAGTTTATCCTCAATCTGCAGTGCCGCATTATATTCTGCTCCTGGCAGTGTTATGGTTGCGGTGTCGGCAAGCAGTTCTACACTTTTGTGTATCTCTATCTTGTCGAGCATCCCGATACGGTAGTCACCGATTGTTATGTCATAAGCCATCGTGTACATATTCATATTAGGCGTTTAGATCCTCACGGCTCAATAGCAACTTATAGATGTCGTCACTATATGCCTGGATGGTGTAGTTTTGGTTTGTTCTACCTGTAGTAAATGGTATGTCCCAACTCTCAATTGCCAGTTGGCTAATGCCAAATATCTCTAACAATGGGCACAGTACTTTCACATGTCCTGCTTCGCAAAAGTTCTTCAACCTTGTCACGTCAGCGTCAGGGTAGCTTCCATCCTCGCTCATTAGGATGCCTTCAATTCTGACCGTATAGTCGTCTTGTGTCCATCGTTCTTTGATGCTGCCTTTCACTTTTCCTTTTGACACTTGGCGACGTGTCAGAATATTCTGTCCGTTGATGCTTATCATCGGTTCCACCGGAAACAACCACTCCTCACTTCCTGCCTCTTCAAGTTGAAAGCGCAACGGCATCACCATGGGAATACCGAGGGCGTTTGTGCGGACCACATCCTCGAGTTCTTCTTCGGTGAACTTTGTCACATCAAACTCAGAACTATCGGGAATAGTCTTACCACCTTGTATGTAGCCGAGGTTCTTGCCGAAGAAATTGTTCTCACGGAACAGCCAATATGGTGGAACCTTGGTGAGTCCTGCCGCCCTCAACGCGAGGTTCTGTAGTATGAATTTGTTTGTCGTGCTCATCGGTCTGTACTTGTTGCGATTGACAATGCGCGGTTCATACACTGGAGTACTACACGCTCCAATTCTGCCGTATCGCTCTTGTCATTCATTGTTACCTGAATATTGTCGAAGAACTTGCCAATGGAGATGTTTATCGACGTGTTGCGTGTGCCGCCAGTTGCCAAGGCTTCAGCGGTTTTGCTTCCGCCCTTAGTACCTTTCCCTCCCTTGCCTCCAGAACCTCCTTTTCCTCCAGTGGCAGAGCCAAACGTAAACGAATTGTCGCTGCCCTTTACCCCAGGGGTGGATATTGCTGCTGACTTCTTCGACTTGTCTTTCGCACTCTCACGAACATAGTTGCGGTCGTATTCGTCCTTTACACCGTTTACGAGTTGCTTTGTCGCAGACAAGGCCTTTTCGGTACTTGATATGCCAGTAATGTCCTTCACACCTTGCACTGCACTATTCCATGCACCCTTGAAGTCACCGTCAAAGAGTTTTGCCATAGCGTCACCTATTTTGCCAATGCCACTGAGCAGCGTCTTAAAACGGTCTATCAAATAGTCCTTGATAATACCTCCGAGTCCTTTTATCACCGACCACATGGTAAGTAAGAAAGCACGGAATCCGGCAAACTTGTTCCAACAATACACGATGCCAGCCACTAAAGCAGCTACCGCAGTAATGACAATGCCGATGGGGTTGGCGTTGAGTGCCGCATTCAGCAACCACTGCACGCCCTCCCAAATTTTAGTCACGGCTGAAACAACTTTAACAGCCCCAATCATTCCCCACAAGGCTATCGTGTGAAGATTGAAAGCTATCGTGCCTACACCAACAACTATGGCAAGGTACCCGAGTTCCGTTTTCCACTGCATGATGAAATTGATAACACCAGCCACAACCGACAATATTTTCGACAGTGCAGTCGCTATCGGTGGCACTATCGCCATAAACACATCCATAAGTCCGCTGACGATTGGCTTCAGTTGTTCGAACATATCGACAGCCGATTGTCTGATATTACCCATCAGTGTCGAGAACTTGCCGCTGACGGTCTGACTCAGTTTATCGGACATTCCCTCGAAAGCACCGCCAGCACCCGTCGCATGGTTTATGGCTGCCGCCACAGCATCAAAACCGATTTGTCCCTTGCTCATCATGTCCTGCAGCTCTGCATAACTCTTACCAGTCATCTTCTGCAATTCCTTCAATGGGTTAAATCCAGCATTGATGAACTGCATCAAGTCCTGTCCTTGCATCTTTCCTGCGGATGCCACTTGGCCGAATACGAGCGAGAGTCCACCGAGCTTTTCCTTGTCACCCATGGCAATGTCGCCCAACTGCTTCAGGTATGGCACAACTTTCTGTGCATTAACGCCAAAGCCGAGCATCATCTTGGCATTGTTCTCAAGGTCGAGTGGTTCAAATGGTGTCTTTGCCGCAAACTTGTTGATGTCGTTCAGCATCTTTGCGGCCATAGTTTCGTTGCCTACAAGTGTCTTGAATGCCACCGATGTCTGCTCGGCTTGTGCGCCAATGGTGGTCAGTGCTCCCACTCCCGAAGCAATCAGCGTGTATGGGTTCATCAAGAAGTCCATACCAGGCAGCGAGGAGAGCGAGTTCTTGAAATTAGAGAAGGAGAAGGCTTCCCGAAGGCGATTACCCACGGATGTCGCCTTTCGGGATATGGTGTCCAGCTGCTCAGACGTGCGGCGTGCCACGCTCAACACATTGCCTTGATCTGCCTGTAGCTTTATTAGAAATTTAAGTACGCTGTCCATTTGCCTTTGCCTCTTCTTTTCTGATGTCTATTAAATACCGGATAGTCCACGCCCATTCCGCATCGGTCAAGGTGTCTGGGTCTAAGTGCATATAATATCTCAAAAGCGTATTCAGATAGAGAATATCATTTGCCCCGGCATCGTCGATTTCAGCCTCCTCTAAAGTTTTTTTATTTCGGCCTCCTTCACCTTCAGCACTTCATCCAATGTGTTGCAAGCTGCGAAGAAATAGTCATCGTTGGTCTTGATTTCCTCGTCACCTTCCACCCACAACTGGTTGAGTAGTGCGGTCTGCATCTTGATGGGATCCTTTTCCACACTCACATAGCTCAAGTCTCGACGGTTGGGCTTACGAATGATGCAGCTTTTACCCTGCGTTTCAATGAGGAATATCTCGCCGTGCTTGGCTTTAAGTTCTTCAATATGTTTTTCGGTTCTTTAATACTGTTCAATTACTCTTCAATCACTCGCTAAACGCTCTTCTTGTCCAAAAAGATAAACGGCAACGACTTCTCCTGGAATTTGTCGCCTTGCTTCCATTCTGTGTTGTCCTCCGTAAACTCTACGCCCATCAGCAGGTCGGTCGTGATCACGTCGCCCTTGCTCGGGTTCCCGTATGCCACTACAATGTCTATGCTGATGTCCAGTATGTCGCCGCCGCCAGCTGCACGCAGCGCCTCATATTCGCTCTGTGTCACCGTCAGCTCGCCGTCATACGTCTTGTTGCCTCGCTGTATGCTGTGCGGCTTGTTACCCTTCGCGTGCAGCACTTCTTTCTCCTGCTTCGACGAGTATTTCACGCCTCTTATCCCCGTCACTGGCCGTCCTGCCGCCACCACGTTCACATCGCTCCATTCATATTCTCTCGAGTTAAACATCTTTCTCCTCCTTTCTTCCTTAGCTGTTTGTTGTCACTTGGAACCCTAAGTTCACGTCCACATACCGCGCGTACCCATACGGGCGCACCTTCAGCGTCACTTTCACCGTGCTCGTCGCCAGCACGTTCTGCGTCTCGTCTATCACGCACACGCAGCCCTCACCGTCGCTCCCAGCGCTTAGCTCGCCGTTGGCGGTCATCTTGCGGTTCACTGCTGTCTCCACCGTCTGCTGCCAACTCTTCACCACGCCCGTGTCAAGCGTCCCGTCTTCGTTCACCTCCAGCTCGTCCAGCAGCATGTCTAGCAACGTGTCGTAGGCCGTTCGGTACGCTTTGTCTATCACTCTTCGGTGGGCAAAATGCGCGTAGTCGCCAGTCGGGTCGCAGGCCAGGATGTCGTCGGCCCAGTAGTAGCCGCTTCTGCCCACATACTTGCGCGCCACCAGGTAGCCTTTCTCGTACAGCTTTCTCACGCTCTCGCTCGCTTCCTCGGTTTTCTTCTCGCCAACGTACATCTCCAGCGGCTTCAGGCTTCCGTCCTTCACTCTGCCTATGTTCCGCTGCACGCTCACGCTGGCTGCTCTGCCAAGTAGCGTGCCTATGCACGCGCCGTTCGTGCCTGCCTGCGTGTCGCTCACCACTATGCCCACTCTGTCCCACGATTCTTTCGTCAAGTCACGCAGGTCGGTGTTCTCCGTGTAGTTCCTGCCTTCCAGCAGCGTCACCATCGGCGCGTACAGCTCTGTCGTAGCCCATTCGCCCAACTGCTGCGCCTTCGCAGCGGCTGTCAGCACGTCCTTTGCCACGCCCTCCTGGCTCGTGCCCGTTTCCAGCGTGTTCACGTTGGCCACGCCCACGCCTCTCAACGCGCCGTTCTCTTTCTCCACAAGCCAGCGCACGCTGCCCGCTGCGGTCTTCGTGTAGTCCAGCAGGGCGGTCATCGTGGTCGTCGGACTCACACCCATCACTACGAGTTTTACCCCTGCACCCGCTTCGTCGTAGAACTCTGACAGATGCTTCCACAACACGGCGTTGTTCTCTTCTGTCACGCCCAGCGACTGCACGCTGTCCATGCTCGTCACCTCATACGCCGTATTCAGCGCAAAGGTGCTCGCAACGGCGGCGGCACCGCACACCAGGGCAAACAGCCCGTCGGGACTGTCGCCCACGGTGCCCAGCTGCCCCGTCAGAAATTGTATCTTTACTCTCGGTAGTTGCATAAGCTATCTTCCCTTTGGTTCGTTTACGCTGCTGTGTCCTCTGTGATAAGGTACACGCCTTTCTTGTCGTAGCGGCGCGGACTGCCACCCACTCTTACAAGGAAGGAGTATATGTCGCCGTAATACTGGGGGTCGTCCTCGTTCGAGAACATCTTCACCTCGCCCAAGGCGCGGCTCACGCACTGTTGCTGCCAGGCAAGGCCAGCTGCAAGCTCAGTCGCTTCGCCTTCCTCTTCCCATTTTATTACAGTCTTCCCGTCTGCCTTCACTCTCAGCACCTGCGAGCGCTGCATAATGCTGAACCCGAAGAGTTGCCCCATCACGCCCTTGCTCACGTTTGCCAAGGCTTGGAAGGCCGAGAGTTCCTTGTCGGTCAAGTCGTCCAATAGGTCGGCATACTGCACGGCGTCGAGCAACATGTAGCGGCCCTCTGCTGGCACGTCGTCCATGTTCATCTTCACCATCGCCTCCATCACCACGTCTTTCGTAAACTTCTTGCGCTTGCCCGTGGCCGTTTCCGAGGTGTGAGCCGCTCTTGACTCGCCGCTCGTTGCCAAGGTGTTTGCGCCCTTCGCCCAGCGGTAGAGCAGGTTCTGCGCTGCCACCTTCTGCAACTGCTGGCGGTCGTTGCTCAACACACTGTTGCGCTTGTCGTAGCTCAGCTCCACAGTGTCAATGTTCGGTATGTAGATGGGGTTCGTGGTCAGCTCGTCCATGTCGTAGGTCAGTTCGTTGTCCGTACGCTGGTTTACGCTTGCTGGTTTCGATGTGCGGTTTATCACCACGCCCGACGGGGCACCCGCGTTTGGTATGTGTACGGTCTTGTAGCTCACAAAGGTTGAGTCGTCAATACTCTTCGAGGCAAACGAGTTGTCGGGGTAGAAGTTCTCGACAATCGTGTTCAGCCAAATTTGTTTGTTTAGTGCCATTTCTCTTTCTCCTTTTTCTTTTGGTTCTTTACTCTGTTAGTTGTTGTAGTCCACACCGAAGCGCTCCTTGTACTTCGCCGCAAACAGGGACGCGTCCACGCTCTTCAATACGGCCAACTGGCCGCAGCGGTCCAGCTCGTCCCAGCTCTTGTTCGCAAAGCTCCCGCCCATAGGTTGGTCTTCAATGTACGCCGCTGCGCGCATCTGCGGCTTCTGGCCCTTCATGCCGTTCAGCAAGGCCTCGGTGTTCGCGCGGTCGCTTTTCATCAGCGCCTTGAAGGTCGCCACCTGCTCCTTGCCTATCTTGCCTTCGCTCACGGCTTTGTTCACTATGGCTTCCACCTCTGCCGCTTCTGCCGCGTCGGCTTTCTCTTTGTACGCCTTGTTGGCTTTCTCCAACGCTTCGGCCTTGGTCGCCTGGTTCTCCAGCTGCTGCGCCTTCGCAAGCAGCTCTGCCTCGCTGTTCACGTCCTTGAACGAGGGCATCTTCTTCAGTTCTTCTAATAGTGCCATGTCTTTATTTTGGTTTTGTGGCTGCACCTGCAGCCGATTGTTGAAATACTGGTACACCTCATTGGCTGTCCTCGGCTCGGCCTCGGGCTTCTCGCCCATGTCATATAGCCCGTCGGCCAACTTCATCTGCACGGCTTCTTCCGCACTTATCCAGTGGTCTTTCTCGTCAAAGTAGCGAGCGGTTACTTCCTTGGCTTCCATGCCGCAGCGCTTCGCTATCATCCGTGCCAAGTCGCCTTGCAGCGTCTCCATCATCGTCGCTGTCTGGCGCAGTGCCGAGGCGTTGCCCCATGTGCCGCCGCTCACGGCGTGGAGCATCAGCTTCGCGTAGGGACTCATGTATAGGGGCTTGCCGCACAGGGCTATGATGCCAGCTATGCTCGCCGCTACGCCGTCCACATAGATGGTTATGTTTGCCTTCGAGGTGCGCAGCGCGTTGTATATGGCTATCCCGCTGAACACGTCGCCGCCGTTCGAGTTGATTCTTACGTCTATCTTCTCGTACTGCGCCTCCAGTGCCAGCAGCTCGCTCACCACTCTGCCGCTGTCCACCTTCTGCCCGTCGCCCACGTCGCCATATAGCAGTATCGCCACCTCGCCTTCGCCAGGTATTGTGTTGAAAAACTTCATTTCGCGTCGTTTTTAAAATTTCCGCTGCAAAATTCTATAAAATTCCGCCCGTTTGCAAATCGCGTTTTTATCGTGTACGCAGAAAACGTTATCGTCACTTTTTCCAGCGTCATCATAAATCCTCGGTTTGAACTTCTTCCCGAAAACATAGAACTTTGCAGCTGGTTAACAAGCTTTTTATTTCATTTTTTATGGCAAAAAACAATATCGACAAAAAGGACATCGCACAGTCTCTTTTCCTCAACGGCTCCTACACGCAGGAGGAGATTGCTGCCAAGGTCGGCACCACACGCCAGACCGTTTCGCGTTGGGTGCGCGATGGCGCATGGGAGGAGCTGAAGGCTTCGCGCACCATCACCACCGAGCAGCTCATCGCGCAGTACAAGCGACAGCTCGCCGAGATTAACAAACGGGTCGAGGCACGACCCTCGGGCGAACGTTTCCCCACTATCGAGGAGGCTGACGCCATCGTCAAAACGGCGGGCGCTATCAAGAAACTCGAGCAAGACATCGGCGTGTCCGATTGTGTCTCTGTCGCCATGCGCTTCCTCTCGTGGCTACGGCCAGTCGATGCCGACGCGGCGCGAACTTTCAACGACTATTTCGATGCGTTCATCAAAGACCAGGCTGGGAGGGCCCGTAAGTAATGGCTACTGCTAAAGATCGTCAGTCTCTCGCCATCTGGGAGGAGTTTCACAAGAGTCTGCTCAAAGGCATCGAGGTCGACAACAGCCTCACAAGGCAGGACATTGAACGACGGCGTGCACAGCTCGAACGCGACCCTGTGGAGTGGATCAAGTTCTTCTTCCCGGCTTATGCCAAGTACGAGTTTGCGCCGTTCCATGTTCGGGCCATTCGACGCATCATTGCCAACGACGAGTGGTACGAGGTGCTTTCATGGAGCCGGGAGCTGGCCAAGTCCACCGTCGCCATGTTTGTCATCATGTATCTCGCACTCACGCGCCGCAAGCGATTCGTAGCGCTGGCTTCGGCCACCATCGACTCGGCCAAACGTCTGCTCTTGCCCTTCAAAATCAATTTTGAGTCCAACCCGCGCATCCGCCAGTTCTATGGCGAGCAGCCTACCGTCGGACAGTGGACCGACTCGGAGTTCTCTTGCCGCTGTGGGGCTAAGTTCATAGCCCTTGGTGCGGGTTCTGCACCGCGTGGTATGCGCAATGAGGCCATTCGACCCGATGTGCTCTATTTCGACGACTACGACACCGACGAGGACTGCCGCAACCCGGTCACACTCGACAAAAAGTGGGACTGGGCGGAACACGCGCTCTATCCTACGCGCTCTATCTCTGAGCCTACGCTTGTCCTCTGGTGTGGCAACATCATTGCCAAGGACTGCTGCATCACGCGTGCTGGACATTTGGCCAACTCGTGGGACATTGTGAACATTCGCGATGCTGCTGGCCATTCCACTTGGCCGCAGAAAAACAAGGAGGAGCAAATCGACCGCATCCTCTCTAAAATTTCTGTCAAGGCGCAGCAGGGCGAGTATTTCAACAACCCCGTTGCCGAGGGCAAGATTTTCAAAAACCTTCCTTTCGGCAAGGTGCCGCCGCTCTCTAAGTTCCGTTTCCTCATTGGCTATGGCGACCCGGCTTACTCCGACTCGCGCAAGAAGGCGTCGTCTACCAAGGCGCTCGTCCTCGTTGGCAAGCTCAAGGGGGTATACTATGTCATCAAGGCGTTTCTTGCGCGTGAGACCAATGCTAACTTCATTTCATGGTATTTCGCCATGGACGATTTTGTCTCCCACAAGGCCAATGTCTATTGGTACATGGAGAACAACAAACTCCAGGACCCGTTCTTCAACCAGGTCTTCCGCCCGCTCCTGCGCGACCAGTGCCGCGACAGGCGACGCGAGCTTTACATCAAGGGAGACGACCGCAAGAAAACCGACAAGGCCACGCGCATCGAGGCCAACCTCGAACCTATCGACCGTGAGTGCCGCTGGGTCTTCAACGAGCAGGAGCGCGACAACCCCATGATGCAGGAACTCGTCAATCAGTTCAAACTCTTTGAGCTGACCCTGCCTTATCCTGCCGATGGGCCTGATGCCGTCGAGGGGGCGGTCACCATCACCGACCTCAAGACGGCTGAGATGGAGCCTACTTACACAGTCTCTTATCAAGAGCTCAACGAGGATAACCCTTATCGTATGTGACTTCCAAAAAAATTCTAATTATGTTTTTCTATGGGCAACTTTATTTCTTTATCCGATTACGACGCTTCTATTCATCGCGACATCCTCGATGCCTTGTTGCGCAAGGACACGCCTGCCTACGACCCGCAAATCGTGGAGGTCTGCGAGGATCGCGCCGTGGCCGAAATGCGGTCTTATCTCAACAAGTCCTACGACTGCGACGCTATCTTCTCCGCACGCGGCAACGAGCGGCACGCGCTCATTCTCATGTTCGCCGTCGACATCGCTGTCTTTCACATCTTCTCTCAGCACAATCCCTACAAGATTGCCAAGATTCGCCAGGACCGCTACGACCGCGCCATTGAGTGGCTCAAAGGGGTCATGGCGGGCGACGTCACCATCGATGGCGCACCGCTACTGCCAGCTGACGCTTTGGCCGACAACTCGCGATGGCAGGTCGAGGCCGACGAGGTACGACCTGTTTTTCTCTGATTCATAAAAATACTATTGATTTATGGCTAACAAAAATTTAAAATCGCATAAGGCTGCGCGTGCCTCCCAAAAACGCATCACGCAGGGGGGCATGCTTACCGCTCCTGGCCAGCGGCAGCCTGACATCGTGCTACAGATGCCCGAGGTGTTCTTCTTCGACATGAAGGCTTACATGGCTTCGGTCAAGGCAGCGCAGGGCATCGACTATTCTAACCGTGTACGCCTCTACGACATGTATGAGTCCGCACTGCTCGATCTGCATCTCTCGGGGGTCCTCGCCAAGCGCTTGCGTGGGGTCACAAAGATTCCCATCGAGTTCCAGCGTAATGGCGAACCCGACGAGGCTATCAATGCACAGATTCGCTCGCCATGGTTCAAGCAGTTCCGAAAGGACTGTGTGCTTTCCGAGTTCTATGGTTTTTCCATCATGCAGTTCTGGCGCGACGATGACGGCTTCATTCGCTACGACCTCATCAATCGCAAGCACTACGACCCCATCCACCGACGCATTCTCAAGTATCAGGGCGAGATTGATGGTATTCCTGTCGAGCTGTTTCCCAACATGCTCTTTGTTGGCAAGGAGCGCGAGCTGGGCATTTTTGCCGAGCTGCTTCCAGCTGTGCTCTACAAGCGAGGCGACATGGCCGACTGGGCGCGCTTCTGCAACATCTTCGGAATGCCCGTCCGTGAGTACACCTACGACGCTGGCGACGAGCAGGCGCGGCGCCGCCTTGTTGCCGAGGCGCGGTCCCAGGGGGCTAACGCGGTATATATTCATCCAAAGGACTCTGAACTCACGCTCATCGAGGCGGCCAACAAGTCGGGCTCGTCCGAGCTTTACAAAACCTTTGCCGAGTATTGGGATTCCAAAATCTCCATCCGGGTCCTCGGCAACACGCTCACTACCGATGCCAAGGAGACGGGCACGCAGGCGCTTGGCGAGGTGCACAAGGAGGAAGAGGACGAGATGAATGCCGATGACCGCGACTTTATTCTCGACATTCTCAACTACGACATGCGCCAGATCTTCGCCGACCTTGGCTTCAATGTCGAGGGCGGGGAGTTCGTCTATGCCAAAAAGGACAAAATCAATCCTTCGCAGCAAATCGACATCGTGCAGAAACTCGCTTCCATGGGCCTCCCCATCGATGACGACTATCTCTACGAAACGTTCTGCATCGCCAAGCCCGACAACTACGATGAACTCAAGGCGCAGAAGGAGGCGGAGCGGGCCGCCATGCGCGATGCCCTCAATGCGCCACATGGCGAAGAACACGAGGGCAAAGGGTATAAAAAAGACGATTCAAACACCGTTCAAAAGACAATTAAGAACCATTTGAGAGGTTTTTTCGGACTCGCCCCAAATCAATGCGGGGCGGATTCCGACTTCTGATGGATCGCCTCTACTACGACGGCTCCTGCGCCTGCTGCTCGGGGCATTTCCACAATGTCGCGCCATCGTTCACTTTCTCCACTGATGTGCTGCAGCAGTATCTCCGTTCCATCTACAATGGCTTCGACTCCTCCCATGCCGTCGAGCCTACCATGTGGCGCGAGGTGCTCCGCATCCTCAATGAGGCTACGGTCTCGGGCTTGCTCCAAAGCAAATCACCGACCCACGAGGACAACTTCCTCGCTGCTCTCCGACATTCCAACGAGGTCTTTGCAGCTTTCAAGGTGCATTCCATGTCCGAGCGTATGGCTGCGCGACTGCTCAACCCCGACGGCACGCTGAAATCTTTCCGACAGTGGGCGGATAATGTGCAGGGCATTGCCTCTCACTATGTCGGCGCATGGCTGCGCACCGAGTACGACACGGCAATCATACGAGCACACAACGCCGCCGACTGGCAACAGTTCCTGCGCGATGCCGACATCATGCCCAACCTACGGTGGATGCCTACTACTTCGCCTACGCCCGAGAGCAGCCACCGCGCCTTCTGGGAGCGAAAGCTCACGCTACCCGTCTCCGACACGTTCTGGGACGAGCACCACCCGGGCGACCGCTGGAACTGCAAGTGTTCGCTCGAGCAGACCGACGACCCACCAACGCCTGAGCTGAAGGCGGAGTTCGCTGGCGAGGTTCCGCAACCAGGGCTCACAAACAATCCGGGCAAGGATGGGCATATTTTCTCGCAATCGCATCCGTACTTCCCAAAGTCATGCAGCTCATGCAGCTTCTACAAACCGGGATTCAAGGACCGCTTGCGCTCCATCTTCACCAGTAGGAGAAAGAATTGCTATAACTGCCCGTACATGAATGGGTGTATAGACAAAATCAAACGGTCGCAAATCAAACCGCCAAAAGTTGAAGAATACAAGGTCGTGCACAATGGTCATGTACTCATCAGTCCTTACCATGGTGCAAACGAGGTGGATGACAACAAACGTTTGGCCGCATTCATTGCTGACAAGCTAAAAACAAATGTTTACTTGTTGCCAAGGTTGGATCCTTCCAACCCAAGAGAAAACATTCTGCGCCCGATATTGCATCCACCTGGAGTTTTCGACAAAAAAAATCCTGACTTCTTAATCGATGGCAAACTGTTCGACGGCAAATGTATGTACGATTTGGATAAAAACGCAAATTTGAAACAACAAAAAAATGCAATTGAAAACCATATCAAAAAGGCTAAGAAACAAGCCGACAACATCATTTTGGAGATGCCGTCGTTTATGGATAGAAAAAATGCGGAGAATACGATACGAAACTATCTGAAACGCTCAAAAACAAAGCGTGTCATAATGGTTAGGTACTGCAACAAATTGTTGATTTTCAAAAACTAAAAAAGGGGCGGTTAAGCCCCTATAAAGTCAGACAAGCTGACAGTGAGGTTCCGGAGACGACAAAGCGGCTCTCCAGTACCATCGCAAAGGTAACAATAATTATTTAATAAACAAGCATTATGAACAAAATTTTCTCTTTTTTCGCGGCTTCCAACCGCTATAAGCATCTCTTCGGCGGTTTTATCATCGCAGCCCTCGCTGGCTCTTTCTATGCGGCCATTTATGCCGCCATCGTCGCTGCATCCTGTCTCGAACTCAAAGACCGTCTTTATGGCAACCGCTGGGACTGGATCGACTGGCTATGCACGCTCCTCGGAGGGCTCTATGCTGCCTACTTAGTTTACTTCATCATTTTCTAACCATGGACGCAAAGGATATTCAAAAGCGCATCACTCGCCTCAAGGACGACATCGAGCGCGAGGTGCGCGAACGCCTCCCGCGCAAGGTGGGCATTGTCGCCGTCAATCATTTCAAGCAGAACTTTCGCGATGCCGGATGGCGCGACAATGGGCTCCATCCTTGGAAAACTACACGCAGGCAAAAGGAGGGCGGAACCGACGCCAAGTACACGCCGCTCACCTCCCGCCGCAACCATCTCATGCGCTCCATTCAGTATGAGTCGCAGCCGGGGCAGGTCACGGTTTCCAATCCCGTTCCCTATGCGGCCATACACAACGAGGGCGGAACCATCAACACCCACCCTTCTGTCACAAAGCGCATGCGACGCTTTGCATGGGCTAAGGTTTATGCGCTCGCTGGTGTCAAGGGCAAGGGTAAACTCCCTAAACAGTTGCCTGCAGCGGCTGCCAAATGGCGCGCGCTCGCGCTCACCAAAAAGTCTAAGCTCAATATCACGGCGCACATTCCGCAGCGGCAGTTTATGGGCGACAGTCGCGAGCTGAAACAAAAAATCAATACAATTATCAACGAATCTATAAAACGCATAGAAAATGGAATCCTTAATCTCTGAACTCATTACGCTCATCGCTTCTGCCATGCCTGCGCTCGCGCTCGTCGATGAGGACTATGGGCAACTCGAAAACATCGACGACTCCGACGATGAACGGCAAATGTACCCCATTGCCTTTCCATGTGTGCTCATCGATGCGCCCGAAACCGAATGGTCCAATCTCGCGTCTGGCGTGCAGAAGGGGGGCTGCACCATCCGCGTCCGCCTCTGCATCGACTGCTACGACGACACGCACTACGGGTCTGACACCACCAGTCGCATCGCTGAGCGCATCGCTGAGCGCAACGCTTTGCGCCATGAGCTGCATGCCGTACTCCAAAATTTCCGACCTGACGATGATGGGGCGCTCATCCGCACCGCATCCCGCTTCTACACGTTCAATCATGGCATAAAGGTGTATGAATTGACTTACAAGACAACGGTTTCCGAATCCGTTGTCACGGAAAAAGTGAAAGTTGCTGCACATCGCATTTCGCTTTCGGTGTTACGCGAAAACCGCTGAAACCCACGGCGGGTAGCTCCGAGCCGCCCACAGTCGCGCCCTCGCGTATCATCTTACGTATTATCTGCATAATGCGCCCCTCACTGATGAAAAATTCTTCCGACGAGAGTTTCTGCAACGCATCGTCAAACCGAAGTCGCTTTACCTCGGTCCAGTAATAATAGCGCTCAAACAACTTCCGGTCGCGCGCGCTGATCAGCTCCTTGTCTCGTCCTTTACTCATAGTTTGCAAAAATAAGCCTTTTCCCTTAAACCGCAAGCAAAAAGCCACCTAAATCACTCGTATTTAGGTGGCTTTCATCATTTTCCCTCTTGGGCGGCGGCGTCTCTGCGCCAGCTGCTTCACAGTCGGCAGAAGCTCGGCTCTATACGCGTCCACACGCCGTTCTCGGCGTTGCGCTTCGAGAAGTAGTAGTTCGTCGCTGTCGTCTGCACCACGTTGGCTTCCTTGAATAACCGCATGATCTCGGCATACTCCTCGTCAAACTTGTCTTCCAGCTCGTACAGCTTCGAGATGCTCTTGTAGTCCAGGTCGCCTGTCTTGTTGCGCTCCAGCAGCGTCATCGCCATCTGGTACATCGGGTCTTCCACGCCTTTCTCGCTCGTCTCCATGTAGTGCTTCAGGTAGTCCACAAGACGCTCGGCGGCCAGGTCGGCTCGCTCGTCGAAGCCTTTCACCTTGTTGAACTTTACCTCCAGCTTGAAGTCGCCCGACGTGATCGTGTAGCTCTGCTGGCTCGCGTTCTTCACGGCGCCATACTCGCGCATCAGCTTCGTGAAGGCCCCCGTCTCCTCGTCAAGCCATTTCTTGAAGCCTGTCACCTCGGCCTCCACGCCTTCCACCTTCTCTTGCACGTCGTGCATAAACTGGTCGCGTATCGCCTCGTAGCTCTCGCGTTTTGCCATGCGCTCGTTCTTCTCCTCGGTCTGCAACTGGGCGAGCAGGGCGGCGCGCTGCTCCTTGCTCATGTTCTTTACCATTTCTTGTGTTTCCATCTTTTTTCTTTTTTTAATTCAAAATTCAAAACTCCTAACTCTTCTTGCGGATCATCGCCCGCAGTTTCGTGTTCAGTTCCTTCAGCTCTTCCATGTCCAGGAAGCGGAAGGCCTTGCCCGCTATTCGCTTGTCCTCGCAGAAGCGGTCCACGGCTTTCCAGTCGGCCGTGTCCACACCCCACAGCTGCATCTGGTGCAGCACGCCGCTCCGTGCCTTGCGCTTCGCCTTCAGCAGGGCGGCTCGTCGCTCGTCATAGCCTGCCACGCGTTCCATTTCCTGGCACATCAGTTCGTACTCCGCGTCCGTCATCTGTCCAAGGTGCTCCGTCCGCTCGTTCGTAAACTGCCGCACCAGCGTTTCCTTGTCTGCACCGGGCAGCAGCTTCAGTAGCTTGTAGAACTTTCCGTAGTTATCGATGTGGTTCATGCTCGGCCTCCTTCTCTTTCCATTTCAGCCACGCCTCGCGTGCCACGGCCAGGGTCGTCGGCACGTCCCAGGTCAGTCCGTCGGCGGGCAGTAGCGGCACGTTGTTGAAGCAAACGTACACCTCGCCGCTGAACTCGCGCGCCTGCACCACTGTTTCGCTCTCTCTCACAAGGGCGGCTGCTTTCTTCGCCGCCTTTTTCTCGTTGCGGGCTTCGCGCTCTGCGCTCAGCCACGCCTTCATGTTCTCAATGATTTTCATTTCTTATGGTTTTGTTTGTTGGGTTTCCACTTGATGGTCACTTCGGCGTCCATCTTGCCGCAGCCCTCACACACGGGGCTCTCTTTCCATTCGCTCCCGTCTGGGCTGCTACGCGCTCCTGCAAAGCCACCGTTGCCGTGACAATATTCGCAGGTGTATCCGCGGCTCTCTATACGTTCTTCCTTGCCGCCAAACACTGGTGGTGTCAGGAATATCATTCGGTGCTTACTGCTCATCGTCCGCCACCTCCTCTCGCATATATTCCAGCATCAGTGCTTCGTGTTCTTCTTCCTGCAGGCGGCGTATCACTTCCTCGTATATCATGTACTGGTCGTCACCGCCGTAGCCCTTCACGGCTTCTTTCGCCGCATTCACAATCTTCTCTACTGTATCGTCCATTTCCTTCATGATTTTGCTCGTTTATAGGTTACTCTCTCATACGGCTTCCACTGGATAATCCGTGCCGCAAACATAAGGTCGGTAGTTTCCAGCACCACACACCCTTTGTTCTTCTGGCTGCGGTGTGCCGTCAGGTCACATTGCCAGTTACCCTCCAGCCATTCGCCCATCACGCTCTCCGCCTGGCTCTTCTTCAGCAGGATGTATATCGTGTCACCCTGCCGGTAGTCGTTCATGTCCTTACTCATTGTTTTATATCTTTACTCCAGTATTCCTCGGCTCTTTCTGCCCATATCGTATAATATCCCTTGTCACCGAAAAATCTGCCCTTCGAGAATGCACGATAGCCCTCCACCCATATCTTAAGCGTCGCATCATACATCACGCTTTCTGCTGTACGACCCTTCGGCTTCGTGCCGCTGGCCTGGCTTATTATCACAAGCAGCTTGTTCGGATGCCGAGCCTTGAAAGCCAAATAGTCCTCAAAGCTCATTCTCGTATACTGAAACGAGTCGATGATCACCGTGTCCGGACTCTTGCGCTTCGACAGACGCTTGTCAAGCTCTTCCATGCTCTCACCGTCAAGAAGCACCATCCTCCGCGCCACATCTTGCATGCCAGCTCTAATAAAGGCATTCTTCATCGTCAGACTCGAACCCTCCTCCAGACTGTCATAAGCCACTCTCCCGAATCGGCATAGCTCCTTGCAAAGCTTCAGCACAAAACTCGTCTTGCCGCTTCCGCTACGCCCCCAGACAAACCATACGCCGTTCCGCTCTGGCTCGCCGAAGGCAGCCTTCCATTCATCGCTCAGCTTATACGTGTCATACCTCGTCGCAAGCAGCTCGCTCACGCTTATCGCTCTTTTCATATCGTTTGAATGTTATTTGAACACCCTTCAAGCGTCCATCTGCTTCACTCTGTGTACACCTTTCTTCACCCTCCGCAGGTCGAAGTCATACTGCTCAGCGTCCTTCACCACCTCAGCTATCTTCTTGCGGTCGGTCAGTCCGTTCGCCACGCAGATCGCATAAACGTCGTTCGGACTTGTCTGCTCCAGCTCGAAGAACTTGCGTCCTATCCTGGAGTGTATCTCGTTATAGCCTTTCTTGTCATAACGCAGTCCCATCTTCATCCTGCGCTTGATATAAGAAGTCGAGAAGAACACGATGCCGCATTTGTCCTCAAGCCTGTTATACAGGTCTATGAAGTAGTGGAACACCCTTTCCGTCAGCTTGTCAGCTTCATCGAACAGCAGCACCGGACTCTCCGTCTGTATCAGCGCACCGATGATTGCGTCAAGCATGTCTCTTATCGTCATGCCGTCAGTCCTCAAGCCTATCTTCTTCGCAATGTCGCGGATAAAGTCGCTACGCTTCATTTCTTCCGAGCACAGAACGTAGTAGGCACCGCTGTGCTCACGCTCGTAAAGCCGCGCTGCCGTGGTCTTGCCGCATCCGGCTTCGCCCACCACCCAGGTCACGTTCTTCCATTCCTGGGCGTCAGTCATCGCATAGGCCATCTCCTTTGCTGCCGTGGTCTCCACCATCTGCCAGGCACCAGGGGTGGCGGTTCCCACCTGCGAGGCTATCTTTCGCCACATGTCGTCGCTGATGTTCTCCCACTTGCCGCTCAACACCGAGCTTACCGTGCCCGCACTCGTACCGTCCAGACTGGCTGCTGCCTTGTTTTGGCTCGGATATTTCATCACATAGAGACGCAGGGCCTCGCGTATCTGTTCTTTCTGTTTCTCGTTCATATCGTTTGTTTTTATTGATTCTACAGTTTTGATGCAATCTTCTTCTCCATCGGAAGCGGTATTCTCGGCGTGTCGCCATCATCACCGCCCTCCATCACGTCCAGCCAGTCGTCAAGGCTCAGCGATTTCGTGTGTCTTCCGAGCTGATACGTCTCAGGCGGCTTCGAGTAGTGCTCCATGCGGTGCTCTATCTGGCGCTGCACGGCAGCGTTCGTGCCCTTCAGCTTCGGACTGTGCAGACCCTGCTGCTCCGCGTCCGTGCCATGCTCGGCGGCTATCGTCCGGCCGGCTACTGTCCGCTCTATGCGGTCCTGAAGGTTGGCTTCCTGCTCCTGGCGGATAAACTTCGCATCGTCCGTCCCCTGCTGGTCTTGCAGCGCTCGGTGTATCAGTATGTAGGGTTCTGCAGTCCGCTCAAAGCGCAGCGAGCCGTCTGTGCCTTTTGTATAGAGTCTGATGCTCGCAAAGTCGTAAGGGTCGTAAGCCACGATGAAATGCTCGTAAGTGTGTTTCCTTCGCCACTCGTGGTCGGGTACGCCGGGCGAAGAGCACACTTCGTACTGGCGCTTCTCGCCTTTGATCGTCACCTGCAGACCCTGGTCCGTGAACGTCGCCATGCGTTTCGTAAACACCCAGAACATGTCCACCATATCGTGCAGCGTCACTTCCTGGGTCTCCTCGTTCACGCTCTTCTCATACATGTCTATCCTACGCTCGCCGGTGGCAGGGTGCACACCCTCGTTCCATTCCTTACGGGCTGCGGCATAGGCATCTTTCAGCTCCTCCAGAGTGTACAGACTGTCCTTGTTGGCTTCGATAAACTCCACGTTCGGGCGGCTCGACGCCTTCTTCGCCGTCACGTTCTGACCCGTGAAGCGCCAGTCCTTGTGCAGCACCTGAGCCTGAAACCGTCCGAACACGCTCTCTATCGTCTTCGACTCGCCGTTGTAGGGCTGTGTCGGTCTGTGTACGCGGCAAATCTTCCCGATAAAGCCGTCTGAGTCAAGCTTCTTGTGGCCGCCCTGGTTGTCATAAACAATCTCATAAGGCTTGTGTCCGCTCTTCTGGATTGCCATGCGGTAGGCGTGGTATTGGGCCTCATAGTCCTCTGTGTCGCTGATGCAGTAGCCCAGAAGCACCTCGCTCATTGCGTCGATCACTTCATACACCTGGGTCGTCCGCACCTTGCCCTGCTCGTCCCTATAGTAAAGGTTCAGCTTCGTGCCGTCACCATACCATAGCGTGTCCCTGCGTGTCGGAAGTGCCGTCTTGTGCTTTCTGCCGTAACGCTGACGGGCTGCCTGCTCGCCATATACGGCGTCATACCATAAAGGCTCAACCGACGGGCTGTTCAGCCATTTCTTCATACCACTCAGGCTTCTTATCGGCTTCCAGCCTCTTTCCTCGGCTATCTCGTTGGCTCTCTCAAACAGCTGCGCGTCGGTATACACCGGCACCTTGCTACGCTTCAACGCCACAATCAGCTTCAGGAAGTCCCCCGTTATCTTCAGTGCCGACGAGTTGCCCAGCTTGCCACTCACCACGCTCTGGTAGCCATCGGACTTCCAAGCCTTCAGTCGCGTCTTCAGTCGCGCCAATGTGCCCGGGAGCGTGTGACCGTAGCTCTCGCGCATACGTTCCGAACTGTCAAGTATCAAGTCCCACGCACCCGACATCGGAGCGTTCAAGCTGCTGCGGATGGCCTGGCGTCTTGCCGCCATCTTCTCCAGCTCACCAAGCACCGAGGCGTTGATGGTATATTCCTCTATCATCTTCTCCGTCAGGTGGCGCTCCTGCCCGTCCTTGTCCATATAGGTGTAGGCTTCGTAATAATCACGCGCCTTCGCATCTATCTTTATGCTTGCCTTCGTCATAGCCTCTCGCATCTTTTCTTCTGGGTCGCCGTATGTCGCCACAAACCGCCGTCTGTACTTCTCCGGAATACTGCTCCACACATACAGTGCCTGAGTCCCCTCGCCGCCGCCACGCCTCGCACAAGCAATGTTGCTCCTGCATACGTTCTGACGCAAGGTGCTCGCCTTCATCACCGGCTCAACACCACCGGTCAGCTCGGCAAACGTCACGCACAATATCTTGTTGTAGTACTCCATTTCCTTTTATCTTTGTTTTCCTTCTTGCGGTTCTCTCCTTACATAGTGGCGCAGCACATGGCTTCCACCTTCTCCTGCACGGTCTTGATGTCTGTCAGCAGGGCGTGCTCGATGCGTTCCACCACGTCGCCTTTCTCGTCCTTCAACTCCAGTACGCCCGTGTTCTTGTCGCCTTCCCACATCCAGCCGTTCTCGAAGTGCTGGCGCATCATGTTGTCTGCGTCATGCACCACCTCGCTCGCAGGAGCCGTAACAAGCTCAAAACCGCCACGCTGAATGGCAAGGCAGCGTATCTTCTTTGCCAGATCGCTCTGACCCTTCACCGGGTGAAAGTTCAATGCGTAGCTCACCATCTCCTTCGTCACGCCGAAGGCCTTTGCCAAAAACTCCCGCTGGGAGCGGGTTACTGTTATCACTCTTTTCATTGTCCTCTGTTTTTAGTTCGTTATTACTTTTGTTCGTGGAGTGTAGGGGAGTCGAACCCCACATGGCTATCCAGCGCATGGCAAACCTGCCACTCCTGCGGTCTTTCCCGCCGTCATCCGAGGCCGCCCCTGCCGACTATCCAGTGCGGCGGCTGACTATCCAGTGCAGCCTTTGGGACTTCCGTGTTATCCTTCAATCTTCTTACCCTCGGCTATTACCGTCTTAACTGCACTGAAGAACTGTATCATCTTCTGTTTCGCCTTCAGCTCCAGTCCGTATGCCATGTTGCTCATCTTGCCTGTGCTCTGACGCTCCAAATCACCATACACAAGGTCGTCTGTCAGGTGTTCTATATTGTGGCGCAAAGACTCCTCAAGTGCCGCAAGACCAAGTCCCCTGGCCGTCTCATACACAGGCTCCAGTATCGTCTTTGCAGCCATTGCTTCATACAGATCGTCCGCATGCCAGCGGAAAAACTCAGCATAGTCATTCACCATGTCCTCTTTCCAACTTTCAATGTCACCCGTCAGATGGTTCAACTTCTTGTGCATTCTGCTCATCGCCGCATTCAATGCAAATTCCTTATCGTTCATATTCTTTAATTGCTAAAATTTGTAATTCTCGGCCTTTTTCACTATCTTTGGCTGCGCGTTTAATCTTAAACACGCTGCAAAGATACAGTATTCTGTATTAACAACCAAATTTTTCGGGCTAAATAATTCAATATTCTGTATTATGGAAGCAAAAAACGACGTCTCCGCCCGTTTTATAGAGGCATACGAGACACTTTTAAGAGATAAAAAAGTAAGCGACAAACGTGATTTTGCCGCAAAATTAGGTATTAGCGCCTCTATGGTCACAGAAATCTCCAAAGGGCGAAGTAGTGTTGGCACTTCTGCAATACAGAATATTGTATTACAATTCAATATTGATGCTAAATGGCTGCTCACTGGTGAGGGAGCAATGCTTCAGGAAACAGAAAACAATAATGCGCCGACTCCTAAGCGCACTGTTGAGATAGCCTGCCATGCTCCACACGGCAGCAGCGAGGGCATACCACTCATACCGCTCGATGCAGTCGCCGGTTTTCCTGCCGAAAGTGGCGGAGGGGTACGTCTGGAGGACTGCGAGCGCTATGTCATACCAGAGTTCGAGAACAAAGGGGCAAACTTCCTTATCCGGGTGTCTGGCGACTCCATGGTGCCGCTATATTATAGTGGCGACCTCCTCGCTTGTCGCAAAATCACAGACATCCGCTTCTTCCAATGGGGTACCGTCTATGTCCTCGAAACGAGCCAGGGGGTACTCGTCAAACGCGTGCAGGAAAGCGTAGATCATGCCGACAGCATTCTATGCGTGTCGGAAAACAGCAGTGTTCATCACCCTTTTCTCCTCCCACGCGACGACATACGCAGCCTGAGCACCATCGTCGGACTCGTCCGCCTCGTCTGATACTCACGTCACACGCATCACGCACACGCTCCACACCGCAAACCGTGTCGCGCACGCACATACATAGGTATAATAGGGTAGCAAAGCAGCCAACCCCCCGATAAACAGGGCGTTCCCGACATTCCACAAAGGTTTATAACATGTCAAAACGTGGGATTATCCCCACCCCCTAAACGCACGAAAATGACATCAATCACAATTAATTCGGAGTTATATAGGGGGTCAATCACTTGTTTTCAATGTTAAAACTGTCACTCCAAATGTCACACCAAGTAGAACATTTCGTTTTTCCTTGTCACACCAAACGTCACCCCAAGTGTCACCCCATACCCGAAAAACGCCATTTTTCGCCCCTCTCAGGAGCAGTCAGAACGCAAAAACGGCTTGACCACTGTTCAAATCAGTGTTCAAGCCGTTCAAATGCCGTTATATCAACGTTTTAGCCGTTTAAATCATCCTTATTTCTTCTCTTTTTCCGTCCTGAGTCCTCTTATCAGCTCTCCCTGCTGGATCATAGCCTTTTTATTGAGTATAACGCCTCCATCAGCCAGTCCGGCGTGTAGCAGCGAGCTTTTCTTTATACCCACCTCATCCTCTGTCAAAACCGTATAAATCGCCGATATTGAGCCGAAGTAGTAGTTCTTCCGCCCATGTATCAAATGCACGTGTATAACCTTTGTCATAACCATTCCTTTCTGTTTCCTAAAATATTCTTTTTCGCTTGCAAATATACCAAATAATAACTATTTGGAAGAATACGCAAGTATAAAAAGCACAAAACGCCCCAAAATAAAAGGCATGACAACAGCCACGCCCTCACCACTCAAACTCCCTTCATTCCATCCTCTATCACCTCCCAAACATTCCCCACAAGCCCACGAAAGCCCCTCCATCGACCATTTCCACGCCAATCCAATAAAACGTCCACAGAAGCCCTCAAACGCGCCCATGAGCCACGCCAATCGCTCCAAATCATCCCACATCATCCTCAAAAGTAAACCATCCGCAACCCCGATGTAAAGCAATCCCCTTCAAACACCATTCAAACCCCTCTCAAATGTAAGGCAAATGTAAAGCCAATGTAACGTTTCGTTTTTCCACCCCACATCACGCCCTTTTCACCAACTCGTTGTATATCAACCATTTCACCGATTTCTCCCTCACTCAACTTTTATACGTTTCGTTTTATCCCCCTTAGACAAAACCATTAAAAAACAATAGAAGACAATGAAGAAGTTAATGATTATGCTGCTGATGGTTGTAGCAACCAGCACAGCAAGTTTTGCAAAGGGTAGTAACGACAATGTACAGACTGCTGCCAAGGAAGTGGTTCAGAAGGTGAAGGATGCTCCTTCGGGCACTACTTATGGGGTGGTGGAAGTGACCAAGAACCATATCGTGGTGAACACCCCTCTCGGCCGTTACAACATCAACAAGAATAAAGACGGAAGCTTCTCTTTCATGGGCATGACTGCCAAGCTCGTTTCCGCCAAGAATGGTGTGTACAAGGTGAAGACCTCACTTGGTACGTTCAACATAAACATGCGCAAGGCTACTGTAACAAAGCAGTAAGCTGAATTAGAAATGTCCCATATGAGCGAGTATTGAAAAAATGAAGTTAACATTTCTATTGCTTCAGCAAAAAGCTATCTTCTATTTTTTGTATTCTCTCATGCGGGGCTTAATTCTCTATAGAGATAGAACTTTAACATTTAAATATATAAAATATGAAGACACTCAAATCCAAGGAAGATGAAGTACTGGACGACTTTGTCAATCGTGCTACTAATGCTGCAGAATTGCAGCAAGAAATAAAGAATCAAATTAAATATTATTTATATGGATGGTTTGATGGCATAATTCCATATTGTACTAAGTCACGTATAACTGAGATTATTAATAAAGTATATGAAGAACTCTTAACACTTCCAAAAAATTCTCCTTATTTTGGTTTTTATAAAGAGTCAAATACACTTGAACTTTCTGGATGTGTTGCAGATTTAATATATAATGAACTCACAGAAGAAGAATTAGATTATGTAAAATATTGGTTTGTAAATAGATATATACCAGTATATAAGCAAACGTATGCTCAAGCACTTCAGGAGGTAAAGAATGGTAAGAAAGAAACTCATTGGATGTGGTGGATATTTCCACAAATGAAAGGGTTGGGTAAGTCAGAAAGATCACAATTTTATGGCATTCCAGATAGAAACCAAGCAAGAGCATTTCTTGAACATCCTTATCTAGGAAAACATTTAATTGAAATAACTCAAGCTGTTTTTGATAGTGATAAAACTCCTTATGAAATATTTGGAGCTGATGTTATAAAATTCCGATCATGTATGAAACTTTTTGCTTCATTAGAAAATACAAATAAAATATTTAAACAAATCATTAATAAAAATCATTGGTTATAAAATTAATTTCTCGGTAAAAATTTACCGAAGTATTGTTTGTAATAAAAATAATAAAAAAGAGAACGATATGCAGAAATTTATTAGAATTGCCTTGCCATGGATATGCATTGCTGTTATGGTATGGTGTTTATTTTTTGACGGCATCAATTATCTGGATTGGACATGGTTGGTTGGTGTTGCAGGTATCGGTGTCGTTTGTTATATTGGGTTGTATGTGAAGCTTCACAAGCTGCAGAAGCAGTTGCAGAAGCAGAAAGAGGAGCATCTTTGTCTGTTGAAGAAACAGGCAGAAGAGGCAGAAGAGGCTGTTGCGCCCGAATTGGAGAAGGTAAAGGGCAACTCGTTGAAAAAGGAGATGATAAAGCGCAGATTGGTAAGAGAATATATTGAGAGAAACTCTGACGATTGTTCGGAAGAAAATATAGCTATTGAGAATATAAAAGGTTGGTTAAGTTCTTTGAGACGAAGTTTGATTTATGGCTGTGGACCATTACTATTAATACTACTATTTGTGGGTTTGGTTGGTACCTGCCTACCGGACGCTACAGGCGTACCTACTCATATTGACTATCATAATGCTGACGACTTGCAAAAGGTAACAGGAGTGGAATTCCCTGAGATAATCCCTGTGGATTCTATTTATTCGGATGGAGGATTAGCAGGTTATAATACGAATATAAAATTTGTACCAGCAAAGCCATTGGATAAAGATTTCTTTTATCGTTTAGACCAGGCATGCAAGACCGATTCATGTTGTTGGAAAAAGGATTCTACAGGATACAGATATGATATCTATCCTGAAGCAATTCCCTTCGACAGAACAAAGGGTATGCATCGAAGGATGGCAGACGTTGATGGCAAAAAGGTTCCTGATTGGGATGGATCATATATATCTGTTTTCGTTCCCATAAAAGGAGACACAATAATTCTTAATGATGGTTGGACAAGATAGATTGTCTATAACCATAAACAATTGTATTATTCGACACTCTTGACATATATGATTAATAGCCACTCGACATAGTGCAAACCACAAAAAGAGAGTATTGGGCAGAATGCATAAGAAAAGAAGTAGTATTATGGCATGACCTAATTGAAATAATATCACTAAAGTAGCGTCTACCTTCTTATGAACCTAATGTTGTTTCTTGACATGGGCAGATTCTTCGAGCAGAATATGTGGAAACGTAAGACTTTTACCTTACCTTTGCAAAAGCAAACTTCACTCAGTTTGCACCTCTTCTCATCAGAACACAAAAATACTTTGATCCATGAATATCACTCGAAGAATAGGAATGCTCGCAGCAGCTCTGGCGATATGCTTCGGAGCACAAGCTGCAGAAGTGGTCTACCGCATAGTAGACTTCAATAAAAGCACGGGCGACTTTACGCTTGCTCCATCGGGAAGCGTGCCTAAAGGCTCGTATGCATACTTTGTCAACGATTATGGTGCCACAACGGGCAATCGCTACAATCAGATTCCGCGTGGCAAGGAGGCTTCGCTCATGCTGGAGGGGTGGCAGGGATGCGCCATTCGCAGCATTACGCTGAGCATGTGCTCCAACAACAAGTCGGGGCAAGTAGGCCTCAGCATCGACTGTGGCAAAGAGAATCTCTTCACGCAGAAGCCCACCGAATTTGCCAGCGAAGCGTGGTTCGGCCAGTGGGTATCGAAAGACTTAAATGTATATGTCGATATCACCCGATTGCTCAACCTTCCGGCCTTCTCTGCCGACGAGGCGTCTATCACGCTGAAAGGAGGCAGACAAGAAGGCTCGGTCTACATCAATGCCATCACGATAGACTACGAGGAAGCTCCAGGTACAGAACTCGAATCGCCCATGGGGTGGGCTTATGAGAAGCTTACTAAGAAGAGTACGCTCCAACAGGGCGATGAACTGATCATCTACCGCAACGGATGCGCCGCAATCGACGTTGACGGCATCAGCACAGGTCACTATCTCGACGTCACACCACTGGCCTCAACCTCCGACGTAAGTAATCCCGACGTGCTCCGCTTTACGTTGGGGAAGACTAAGGAGGAAGACGCTTGGACGCTGACCGACCAATACAATCGCCAACTCGGTGCTTCGAGCAAGCAAGCCCTCGCATGGGATGAAGGCACGCTCCAGTGGCAGATCTCTCTAGGCTATGATGGAGCTACGCTCACACCTGCAAACACTGGCTACGGCACGCTGAGATTCAACGCTCCGGCGGAGAGCTACGCCCGCTTTGCCCTATATACTTCGAAGACGCTTCCCCTACCCTATCTCTATCGCAAAGCCCATCAGTTGGAGCCCGTAGCTGCGCGTTCGCTAGCTTTCACCGAAGATGATATTACCGCTTCGCTAAGCGATGAGCACCTTGCGCTCCACCCTACGCTTATGCCAACCTCTACTACCGACCAACGCCTACGCTGGAATAGCACCAACGAAGCAGTGGCGAGCGTGAATGGGGGCTATGTAAGTCTGCTTTCTGCTGGCGAGACGATTATCACGGCTCAGACCATTGATGGTAGTTGTCAAGCGAGCGTGAAACTCATCGTTATGCCTACTACGGGCATCATGCTTCCACATGCTCTCGCCCCTTCATCAGCTTCGCGCAAAATCATTGCTGATAAGCAGGTTCTCATCCTATCGCCTTGCGGGAAATACACGGTAAATGGGGTGAGGGTGATAGGTGAGTGAGAGTTTACGCGTTGGCGGAAGAACTTCTTACCTAAAACTACGAGGCTATTGGAGAAGAACTTGTTTCGACAATAACTTCTCTCTCAACATACATGAATTGCCCCATGCACTCTCTTCCTACAAGAGTGCATGGGGCTATTCTTTTTTCATCACCTTCGCGTCTGCAATCGTACATCTACTCGTCGACGAATGAGCTTCCATAGCTCTGCCGGACGGCAGCGGCAGCTCTACCGGACGGCAGTGGTAGCTCTACCGGACGGCAGCGGTAGACGGGAAAACGTACAACAAGAAACGGGAAAGCCACCATCTAAAGATAAGAAGATTACTATCTACAAAAGAATAAGCTACTACCTACAAACAGAAAAGTTTCTCACTTTTCTTCCCACTCCTTAAGTGTTTTAAGCGTGAGGTCGTAACCCGTTTGAATGATTTCTTCAGCACGGTCGAAGTCGAACACGCCGAAGCGATTCATCGGAATATTGACAGCCACATCGGGCGGGGTAAGCTTCTGCGCCATGACCGTATTACGCTGTATCTGGAGCGAGATGGCCGATGACATGAGCGTGAGATAATTGCTCGTGACCTTGTCGGGAACGAAGGAGGAGATAAACCGCTGCAAGGAAAGCAACAGGCTACGTCCTTGGCGCTCGCGTTGCCGCTTGATTTCGCGCTGCTCTTCTATCTCCATACTGGCGGGTGCGCTCACATTGACCGAAACCAGGAGGTCGCCCTCTGTGCGCGGTGCACGATTGAGCGGAAGAGGATTGACCATGCCTCCATCCACCAACACATGGTGGGCTATCTTGATGGGTTTGAACACAGAAGGCATAGAGATGGACGAACGCATGGCTCGATAAAGGCTGCCTTTGGAAAAGACCACTTCGCGCTGCGACACGAGATCGGCAGCCACAGCACGAAAGGGGATGGGGAGTGCTTCTATCAAGCAGTCGGGGGCGAACTCTTCGAGCGTGTGCATTACTTTCTCTCCCTTGACTAGATAATTTCTACCGAGAGAAATGTCGGTGAGCGAAAGCATTTCGCGACGCGTAAGGGATTTAAACCATCGCTCGGCCTCGTCGAGACGACCTGCACAATAGAGCCCTCCCACAAGAGCGCCCATTGAGGTTCCCGTGACAGACGTTATGTCGTAGCCTTGATGATGCAAAGCCCTAATGGCGCCAATATGAGCATATCCGCGTGCTCCACCGCTAGATAGAACGAGAGCTACTTTCTTTGAATGCGACATATTTCGTGTTTAGGTTGGAAAGAAGGGTAAAAAAGGAAGAATCGCCTTATGGGGGATTCTATTTATTCTGATGATGGAGATTGCTATCAAATAGGCACTTTCAAAAAGCGCCAACGTGGCTGCTACTCTATGCAGAATATGGCTACGCTGGCGCTAAATGGTGCTAAAAGAATGTGGACTTATTTCTTGTGGCTCTTGTTCAAGCCTTCAATCACATCATTGGTGATATCTACAGAAGGATCGGTATAGAGCACATTATCGCCACTCTTGCTGATGATTACCTTGAAACGGCCATCTTTATTGTATTCCTTTAGGAAAGCATTGATATCATCGCGAAGCTTGGTCTGATACTGCTGTGTGGCCTTGGCCATATCGGCTTCAATGCGTTCTTGAAACTTTTGCAGTTCCTGCTGTTGCTTCTGAAGGCGAGCCTGGGCTGCTTCGGCTTCCTGTTGCGAAGTGAACCCGCCTTGCTGAGCCTTTTTCTGGAAGTTTATCATATCGTTTTGCAACTTTTGTCCCTTTGCATTGAGTTGCTGGCGATAGGCGTTTTGCTTGTTTTCAAGCACTTTCTGCCCCTCTTTACAGTAATCGCTCTGGGCAGCAAGCGTGTCAATGTCTACTACGGCTACGGGACTTGCACTGGCTGTAGCCATTTCGGTAGTGCCAGCTTTAGGAAGTCCGTTAGACTTTACCTGCTGAGCAGGATCTTTCTTGTTGCAACCGGTCAATGCCACACTCGCTGCGAAGAGCAGTATGGCGCATGTGGATAGATGTTTCATTTCGTTTTTTCTTTCACTCTTTTCGCGTTCTCAATTCTCGCTTCAGCATCCTGCGACTGCACGCAACGTATGCCGCGTTGGCGCATTGCTTTACTCTGATCGACGTGGGTTTTCACAAAACTGCGACCAAAGAAGAGGCGCACGGACAATAAAGCAATGCACAAAGCAACAATTATGAGTGTTACAATGAAGAGTTCCATTTCTTTTTTTTACTTTTGCTTTCTGAATACGGGAGCTTTGCTCCTAGATTCCGAAGCAAAGTTACACAATAATATATATATGACAATGAGTAACACCAATCTTTTAGAGCCGAGCATCGTGTTCGATTGCTTTGCTGAAGTAAACAAAGTGCCCCGTCCTTCAAAGAAGGAAGAGAAGATGATAGCCTTTCTGAAGGCATTTGGCGAGAGTCTCGGACTGCCTACGAAGGTAGACGAGACGGGCAACGTATGCATTAGCAAGCCTGCTACTCCTGGTTATGAGAATCGCAAGACGGTGATTCTTCAGAGCCACATGGACATGGTATGCGAGAAAAATAAAGATTCCGATTTCAACTTTGAGACCGACGCTATACAGACTTACGTCGACGGCGAATGGATGCGTGCGAAAGGCACTACGCTCGGTGCCGACGATGGTATCGGTGTGGCCATGGAAATGGCTATCCTCAAATCGGACGATATTGAGCATGGTCCCATTGAGTGCGTGTTTACTCGCGACGAAGAGACTGGGCTGACGGGCGCCTTTGGTATGAAGAGCGACTTCATGCACGGCGACTACTTGATCAACCTCGATTCAGAGGATGAGGGACAGATCTTCGTGAGCTGTGCAGGCGGCGTGCGCACCACTGCCACTTATCCCTTCCCCACCGAAGCCATTCCTCAAGGCTTTACCACCTTCCGCATCGGTGTGAAAGGACTAACGGGAGGCCACTCGGGCGATGATATCAAGAAAAAACGCGCCAATGCGAACAAATTGCTAGTTCGTTTTCTCGTCAATGAGATGGAGAAGATGGACCTGCGCCTTTCTGACATTCAGAGCGGTGGCCTTCACAATGCCATACCTCGTGAAGGACACGCTACTTGCGCTGTTCCCACCGATAAATTTGCACAAATCAAGGCAGACTTGCAAGCATTTGCAGAAGATGTAAAGGAGGAGTTTTCTGTAACGGAGAAGACTATCCTGTTTAGCATCGATGAGGAACCCGCAGCTACCGAAGCCATGCTGCCCACTGCCATGCGCAAAATGTTGCTTTCGCTCCATGCCGTCCACAATGGTGTGTTTGCTATGAGCCAAGACATCGACTGGCTAGTAGAGACTTCTTCTAACTTGGCTAGCATTCGCCTTGAGGGTGACCACGTGACTGTCACAACGAGCCAACGCAGCAGCGTAAGCAGTGCTTGCGCCAACATGGCTAGCGTAGTGCGTGCTGCATTCGAGTTGGGTGGTGCTTCAGTCGTGACCAACGAAGGCTATCCTGGATGGAAACTCAATCCGAACAGCGAAATCGTAAAGATTGCCAAGGAAAGCTACGAGAGTCTCTTCGGCAAAGAGCCCAAGATTCTGGCTATCCACGCCGGACTGGAATGTGGCCTCTTCTCTGAGAAATATCCCAAGCTCGACATGGTAAGCTTCGGTCCTACGCTGCGCGGCGTTCACTCGCCCGACGAGCGTCTGCTCATCCCCACCGTAAAGATGGTATGGGATCACTTGCTCGACATTCTCAAGAGAGTATAAGCAAAAAGAGTAGATAAGTTTAGGAGTTTAAAAGTTTAGGAGCTGCCTTTGACGATAGGTGACTTCCTAAACTCTTAAACTTATTAAACTTATAAACTTATCATTTTCCCCATGCGTTACTTCCTATTGCTTCTTCTGCCCGCCCTGCTATTGGCCTCATGCTTGAAGGACGATGCTTACACCGCCTCGCCCAACGACCGATTGGCCTTTAGCAAAGATACCGTGGCCTTCGACACCATTATCAGCGGAGAGCCCACCAAGACTTACTCCTTCATGGTCTACAACCATGCCGACAAGGCACTGCGCATTCCGAACGTGGCGCTGCAGAAGGGACAAGATTCTCCCTTTCGCGTCAACGTAGATGGTAGTGCGCTCGTAGGAGGTTGCGGCACTGATTTCGAGATTGCTCGGAAAGACAGCATGGTGGTATATCTCATGGCCAATGTACCCGAGAACGACACCGACCAGCCCGTGAAGTATGAAGACAAACTCGTCTTTACCACCGAAGCTGGCACGTCGCAAGAAGTGGTGCTTACGGCTTCCGGACAAGACGTGATAACGCTCAAGGAGCACCACATCCAGGCTGACGAGACGTGGAGCGCCCGGCGCCCCTACCGCATCATGGACAGTCTCGTGGTAGATCGCGGAGCAACACTCACGCTCGAAGCTGGCACCTGCCTGATGTTTCACTCCAAGGCTCAACTCATTGTGCATGGCCGACTAATAATAAATGGATCTGCGACAGAGCCTGTCACGTTGCGCGGAGATCGACTGGATGATATGTTTACGAATCAACCCTACGACCGTACACCTGGCCTTTGGGGGGGAATCGTACTAAAAGAAGAATCATACGACAACCATATTAACTATGCTGATATCCATAGCAGCACTGACGGACTACGCGTTGACTCTTCCGACCTTTCCCGACGCACACTCACGCTAGAAAATTCTATTATCCACAATACTACACACCACGGGCTCAACTTGCGCATGGCCAACGTCTATGTGGGCAATAGCCAACTGACCAATGCTGGAGGCGACTGCGTACACGTGCGCGGAGGCGACATACAGATGGTACATTGCACCTTGGGCAGATTCTACCTATTCACTGGCGGAAGCGGCGGGGCAGCCATTGACTTTGCCAACTACGATGGCAACGTGCGCCTTCCCTTGCAACGCATGGATATTACCAACAGCATCATCACAGGCTATCAGAGCGATGAGATGATGGGCAACTTCAACAAGCGCTTCGAAGAAGACACATTCAACTATCACTTTGACCATTGCCTAATCAACACGGATCCAATTACTAACGACGAGCATTTCACTAACTGTCTCTGGGATGACGGCAAGTCCACCACTACGAGCACAGAAGCCGTGAGCCGAGATAAGAATTTCACACCCGACTTCAACACCTCTACACTGGAATTCTCATTCGCGCTCTCACCTAAATCTAAAGCCGTAGGCACTGCTGATGCCACCGTCACAGCAGCTACCTATCCACTCGACCGCCTTGGCACCCCTCGCGCCACAGCCCCCGATATGGGCTGCTACCAACACCAAGCAGAAGCCTCAGCCCAACAATAACCCTAGAAATCCCCAAAAGTTCTAACATCCCAGGAATCCGAAAATGCCCCTATCCCACCTCCTACAGCATTTCTCACATCTGCCTGCTTCGCAAATAGCGGAGCAGTTGAATCTTTGCATCAGCCAACACGAGGCCGTGGTGGTGACTGCACCACCGGGAGCGGGCAAATCTACATTGTTGCCACTGACCTTGCTACATTCGTTGCCCACAGATGGCGGGAAGATTCTCATGCTCGAACCACGACGATTGGCTGCTAAGCAAATTGCTATGCGCATGGCTAGCCTATTGGGAGAGAAGGTGGGACTGACCGTAGGCTACCGCGTGAGATTTGAATCATGCACCTCAGCACAAACTCGCATCGAGGTACTGACCGAGGGCATCCTCACGCGTATGCTCATTGACGATGCTACACTCAATGGAGTGAGCATCGTCATCTTCGATGAATTTCACGAACGAAGCATTAACACCGACTTGGCTCTTGCCCTAGCTCGCCGTTCGCAAGAGATTATTCGTCCCGACTTGAAGATTGTACTCATGTCGGCCACGATTGACGCATCTCATATTTGCCATACGCTCCATGCTCCTCTCATTGAGAGCGAAGGGCGAATGTACCCCGTTCGCACAGAATATCTCACCGCAGATCCCTCTCCCAGAGAAATGCCCGAAGCCGTGGCTTCTGCTGTGCGCCGTGCCCTCCAAGAGACGGAAGGCGATGTGCTCGCATTCCTTCCTGGACAGAGCGAGATAGAGCGCTGCATGAAGTTGCTCGCTTCAGTGGCAGAGACGGGGATACACGTCTACCCTCTCTACGGCAACCTTTCTCCCGAACGACAAAACGAAGCCATAGCGCCCTCTGCACCCGAAGAGCGCAAAGTAGTGCTCGCCACGCCCATTGCTGAGACTTCGCTCACCATTGAAGGCGTGCGTGCCGTAATAGATTCAGGACTATGCCGAAAGTTGGTGTTCGATGCTCGCACGCAGCTCAGTGCGTTACAAACCGTACGTATCAGCCTAGATATGGCCACACAGCGAATGGGACGTGCTGGACGTGTGGCCGAAGGCGTATGTTATCGACTGTGGTCGAAGGCCTCGGAAAGCCGTATGCTGTCTCAGCGCTTGCCCGAGATAGAGGAAGCCGACCTCGCGCCGCTCTTGTTAGACGTGGTAGCCTTTGGCGAACAACACGTGGAGGAACTTCCTTGGCTCACACTACCCCCACGCCCCGAACGCATTCTTGCCACCGAACGATTACGCAACTTAGGGGCTATCACTACTGAAAATAGCATCACTCCCATTGGGAAGAAGATGGCTCAACTTCCCTGTCATCCACGTATAGCTCGCATGATGCTCAGCGCTCCGTCCAAAGAGATGCAAGCCTTAGCTTGCGACATTGCGGCCTTGATAGAAGAGAAAGATCCTCTAGCAGAGACTGAGTCTGGAGCCGACCTATCTCTGCGCATCACTCGTCTGCGTCAAGCACGCAGTTTGCATCAAATCGGACGATGGAGTCGTATCGCACAGATAGCACGCGAGTATCAACGCATGATACACACCGAACAGAGCAACACTGACGTCTCGCCAGAGGATTGTGGCCTACTCATCGCTTTGGCTTATCCAGAGCGGGTGGCAAAATCCACCGATGGCGTGGGCCATTTCCGTCTAGCCGACGGCAATAATGCCCAAGTTGACGCCTCTGATTGGCTCTCTAGCCACGAATGGCTTGCCGTGGCTTCGCTCCATGCTGCTCAAGGCTCAATAGGACACATATTCCTTGCCGCCCCTCTCAACCCTTCCTCCCTTCCTTCTTCTAACATACAGAAGCGCAACAATCTTTCGTGGGATAACAAACGTGGCATGCTCCTTGCCCAACGTGAAAAGCGTATCGGACAACTGCTCATCGAAGCGCTCCCTCTGCAACAGGTATCACCTGAAGAGGTTTCGCAAGTCATCTGTAGCGCTACTGCCAAATATGGCCTAAGCATGTTTTCCTGGAATGACGAGGTACAAGCCTTGCAGCGACGCGTGGCACAAGTAGCAGCATGGCATCCCGAACTTTCCTTTACAGATATTTCCACAGATCACCTTCTTGCTACTGCAGTTGATTGGCTTCCTTTCTTTCTCACGCAAGGCACTCGTACCCTAACCACTACTGAGGAACTTCGTCGGCTTCCCCTGGCTGAATTTCTGTGGAGCCTTATCCCCTATCCCGAGCAAGAAGTCATCAATCGCTTAGCACCTACTCATATCACTGTTCCGACGGGTAGCCACATCCGCTTAGACTATCGTCAAGGAGCATCTACTCCCATTCTTAGCGTAAGACTACAGGAATGTTTCGGATTGGAGGATACACCTTGTGTAGACGATGGCAAACGCCCCGTTTTAATGGAACTTCTTTCACCTGGGTTTAAACCTGTACAACTCACACAAGACTTGCACAGTTTTTGGCAAAATGCCTATTTTGAAGTGCGTAAAGAACTCCGCCGCCGTTACCCCAAACACTATTGGCCCGAAAATCCATTAGAAGCTGAAGCGGTAAGAGGAGTGAAAAGGAAAGAATAAGGGTTTTAGCCCCTTGCTTTCTCTACCCCTACGTAAGGAGATAATGACAAGAGATGCCTCTCATAAATAATAATTCATTCTCCTCTAATGCGAAAAATCATTATTTCGTCTCCTTATCTTTTGTGTAATTATGTTGTTGTGATTTGCTAGAAAAAAAGTACCTTTGTAAGGTCACAAACACCCGTCAGTCTCATTGTTCTGGATGATTACTGTTGTGATTTGCTAGAAAAAACGTACCTTCGTAAGGTCACAAACACCACAACCAAAACTAGCATTTTGGGTTGACCGTTGTGATTTGCTAGAAAAAACGTACCTTCGTAAGGTCACAAACACCATTTGCAGCGTGAGTATATCATTAAAGAGCGTTGTGATTTGCTAGAAAAAACGTACCTTCGTAAGGTCACAAACACCTAAAGCTTTGAATATGAATGAGATATGTTCGTTGTGATTTGCTAGAAAAAACGTACCTTCGTAAGGTCACAAACACCCTTGGGGCGAAGTTTCAAAAGCTCTGATTGTTGTGATTTGCTAGAAAAAACGTACCTTCGTAAGGTCACAAACACCGTAGAAAGAAAATACCAACCACAAGTCGCGTTGTGATTTGCTAGAAAAAACGTACCTTCGTAAGGTCACAAACACCCAATGCTTTTAACTTCACCGTAAAGGAGTTGTTGTGATTTGCTAGAAAAAACGTACCTTCGTAAGGTCACAAACACCTTCTTTTGTAAAATTCATTTTTCGGTTCTTGTTGTGATTTGCTAGAAAAAACGTACCTTCGTAAGGTCACAAACACCTGGATATGAGTAACACGCTCATAACCAGGTGTTTACGTTTATATTTAGAAATAAGAAAAAGGTACAGAGGAGTCTATAATGCAGAAGAACTGAAGAGTTTTAAGAGACCTATGATAATATCGTGCATGGGGAGAGAGAGGAAAAGGAATGTTAGAACAACTCCAGCTGTTGTGGCTGCGTTCTCGCTTTCTCTATTTTCGAACCATGATAGATGTGTATGTCGGCAAACTGTTTGTCAGTAATACACATCACAGCCACGCTGCCACGTTCGGGCATGAAATGCTTTACGCGCTTCACGTGAACGTCGGCATTGGCCATACTAGCGCAGTGGCGCACATAGATGGAAAACTGAAACATGGTGAAGCCATCCATCTGCAGTTGTCGGCGGAAAAGCTGATAGGCTTTCTTATCCTTACTCGTCTCCGTAGGGAGATCAAAAAATACTAATACCCACATGACTCTGTATTCACTTAACTTATCCATAACGATTGCTCTGATTAAGATTATCTCTCGGGATAGGCTATGCGTCTCTGTTCGCCACTAAAGCATTTCGCAAGCGAGGCCGTGGTCTGTGCCACACCGACCATCAACGGGCTACGCTTGCCAGCGATTACGACATCGAGTGTAGGAATGGTGAGCAACTGCGACTTGACTTCTTGAGACAACTCTAATTGATCAGCGCCTTGGCTCTCCACAATATGATATACGAGTTCGTCGACGTATGGACGAAAAGGCTCCATAATGTCGTCGGCCAAACAATAAGCATTGTAGCGATTGTGGTGGTGAATGCCCAACGTGGGTAAAAGTCCGCTACTCACTAAAGCACGGGCTACCACTGCTCGCAGGATGGCATAGCCATAATTGAGCAGATTGTTGGGCGGAAGGCCTTCACGGCTTCGCGTGAACTGCTGCAAGCCCGCTATACGCGAGAAGAGATTGCTCCAATAGTATACAGCAGCGCGCGCTTCAAGATTATTGTTATCGCCACTATTGACATCGGCACTCCAACGCTCCATACACCTTACCTCTGCTTGGGCACAGAGCGAAAGTACGCGGGCCTGATTGCTAATCTTTGCCTTCATGGTCTGCTGCCAAAGTTGCTTACGCAAAGGAAGTGATGCAGCGATTTGGCTCTGGAAGCGTTCGCTCTGAATGGTATTGCCCGAAAGGGGAAGCATGAGTCCGACGGGCATACAGTGGCTATCGCAGGTGATAACGGCACAATTATTTTCGAGCAGTGCTTCGAGCAGTCCCTGTGTGAGCGTGATCTGCCGATGATCGAGCACTACGATACCAATATCCTCAATGGGACGCGTCACCATAGCCTCACGCTTTATGAGTTCTGAAAGGTTTTTCTGCTTTTCCACCTCGGGAAGCTTTATCACCATCTGCCCCATGCGCAGCGAGAGGTAGGCAGGCGAACTGAAGTAGAGGGTCTTCTTGATCATAAGAGTTAGATTTTAAGGGAAGTGAATATAACGATTTGAACCACAAAAGGCTTGGCTGCTTCGAAAATGGCGAAGCTGCCAAGCCTTTATGACTTATACTTATTATTTTTCGATGAGATGGCCAAGCCGATCGACCTTTATGGGAAGGCAGACTTCCTTAATCATCTCGCCAGTGAGAGCTCGCTCATTTTTAGACTTAGGGCTGCCCACACCAAATTCATTTTGTATGCCCGAGTAATGGGAAGAATTTTCTTTTGATACTGAGAATATGACGGAAGCCGCAGAATATGGAACAAAATCAACTCGCCCTTTACCTGAACTTACCATCTTATACACCCTCTCCTTATCTATCGGACTTTCCATCTGTCCCGTCTGCCTTTCCTCCTTCGTAGGAACGTAGACGAGATCTCCAGGCGAGAGGATAAAGGAGGCCTTACTATCGAGTGGAACCCCCTGTTTCATCTTGAGAATGGCCTCATTGAGCGGGATGGTGCGATAACTGCGCTTCTTGACGGACAATCCCGTAGCAGGATCGACAGCCGTCTGCTCATATATCGCAAAGAAGAGGTTTGTACCCTTTGCAGCCTCGACAAACTTCCGACTCTTATTGCCTTTCTGCCCTACAGCAAATTTTTCGGCTTTCTCATAGACTCGCACTTTATAGATGGGCTGATGGTATTTGCCGTCATTGAGCGCAAGGATATTACTATTCATCTGGTCAATGCCGTCGGGCGAGAATGCGAGCGTGGCATCGCCGGCGTACTGCTTGAGATGGCGAAGCATTATCTTCTGTATGGCCGTATCTGCCACCTTCTCGTTTATTGCCTTGCGATTAAACGAGGTGTCAATGCTCTTACGCGTGGCAAAGAAGCGGTCGGAGGTTTCCTTGGTGAAATAATACATTTCGATCTGCTTCAGATTCACATCACTCCACGCTTCGGCATTCTCTGAGAAATAGGCTTTGATCTGCTTCTCGGTATATTTCAGTTCGAGGAGTTGCATGATTTTTCCTCTTAAATCGCGATTGACGATGCGACGAGGAAGCTGCAATGCTTGCTTTAAACCGAAAGTCTTCGTCCGCCTCAGATTGATCTCTCCAAAGACAGTCTCCTTATGCATGGACTTTCGAATAGCACAACTATCGCCCAGCGTCTGCGGCACAGAGATTTTCTTGCCATTGACGATACGAAATGTATGGTTCGTAGCTTTTGTGATAACACGCAAATTTTGCTTGAAACTGACAAGAATCTGTCTCAACGCATGCTCTACATCGGTCGTAAAAGTAGGCCAGGGAAGAAGGAACTCCTTAGCTACAGAGATCTTGCGAGAGCGACCCTCACGGCAGACGAGCACATCTTCATACCGACGAAGCTTGCGAGAGAGCTGATAACGATTGGCTTGATTCTTGGGCAGAGCAGCTTCGTTGCTCAAAAGGTTGACGTGATCACGCGTGGCACAAGCTATCACGATGGCGTCCATAGCATGATGACGATGGTCTATGCGCTTCTTGCTAAAGCCCCTCTGCAGCTCCAACGGCATAGCGGGAATAAGATGTCCCGAAGTACTGATGGTGGTGAACTTCTGCGTATTAGTAATCTCATTCATACGCTCAAAGCGTGGCAAGATAATGCGATTCCATACGTCGTTGACTCCCCAATCGCGTTTCAAGCGATCGGTTACGGCACCAGTGCATACCACGATGTGTTTCGACTTAGCCTCTTCTTCTCCCTCTTCACGCACTATGTGCGAAAGCAAGGATGTGACCATCTTGCTGATATAACGGCTATCGTTCATCTGACGCTCAATAAACTCCGTGGGGATATCCTCAAGAAAGAGTTTGCGCATCTTTGCACGATTGCTCTTACCATAGACATTATTTACAAGGTCTGAGTAACTATCGGTCTCGAGGATGGTCACTACGCGACCGCCATTGAGAATGACTTTCTCGCCATGATGCTGCTTGATAAATTCGAAGCCGAGAGCATTACCTTTTAGCTTATTGACTTCCGCCTCACAGATGACCTTGTTGGACAGAGAATCATCGAAATAGCGCGACTGCGGTATGACGTGCTCTATCTCATAGTCGGTGGTGAAAAGACGAGCTAAGGGAATGGTCTCGCCCGTATAAGGCGACACGTAATGCTGCTCAAGCCAAAGGGCATAACGCTTTACTTCTGAAAACGTGGGACGCTTCTTAGCATCAGCAAACTTTGTGATTATCTCGGTAACATAGTCGTCGGGCTCGCTGACGCTGTTGAGCGCCGTGTCTTCATAGATGCGGAGCAACTCTTGCTGGCTCGGAGAAAAAGGGCGCACATTTTCTATACCCAACTCTGGATTGAGAAACTCCGTAAGCAAAGCCTTGATACGCAGATTGGTATTTTCTCCTTGCAAAGCTCGTTCCGTCATTTGTGCACGTTGATCTGCTGGAGCTTTTAGCTCACGACCTAATTCCACATGAATTTCATCTATGCTTCCATACTTTCTCCATATGTCCCTTACCGTGCGCAACGTTTCGGTGACGACCTGTTCCACCACAGGATTTCGGAGCGAATGCTGCTTGAAACTCTTCAAATAAGCATCAATATCGTCGGGCGTTTGCCATCGGCTCAAATCGCTCGCTTCACTATGACGATTGTATACCACGTAACAAGCCAACCATAGAGGCAATCCGCGAAACTTCTCCAAACGGTCTAAATAGATAGCCTTCTCTCTCACTCTCTCTCGTATGCTTTCGTCGAACTCTCCATCTATCAACTTTTGTATGCGCGACCGCGTCTTTTCGTCAATGTCGTCTGCTCTCCAATGATGTCCCATACGCATGAGAGAAAGCAATTTCTTAACGGCCTTCGCCGAATAAGCACCATAGCCATTCTCGAAAGGAGGGAATTTCACCATTGCGTCGACAAATGCATTAATCCATGCTGCATCCCCATCGGGCATCGCTTCATCATTAGCTGATTGGTTCAAAATACACCGCTTCGCAACACACTTCTGAGCAAACGTGCGCAAGGCTCTACGAAGTTGCTCGGGATCGTTCACACTATAGAGTATGTGCCATAGACCTTCCTCCACATTCTTTTCATTTTTATTCTCAACATCTAAGAAGGATGTATCTACCCCATTTTTTGACAAACGCTCCAGAATCTTGCCCCGCGTTTCGTTGCATGGATAAGACTTATCGCGCACATAATTCCAACGATACGGAAGTACAACGTTCTTTCCCTTTGGCTTCTTCAAACCAAAATATTTAGTTAATAGTATTTCTTCTTTTATGGAATCACGATCGTTGAGCCAATCAAACAAGCAAGCACGACTTTCCTCGTCTGGAAGAAATTGAGAAGTCACATCTTCGTCGTCGATACTACATCGGTAGATGCGAAGGTTGCTCACAAACTGCCACAGACGAAACTCCTGATAGAGAGGATGAGACTTGGCAATACACTTTACGTATTTCTTCATTTTCTCGCCATTGACATCAAGACACTCGTGATATTCATATGGACATTCGTCTATCATAGACTTCTTACTCTTGAGCGGACGCTGATAGAATATGATATTATCCAATAGAAGATATGTAAAGCCTTTTGACGCTATAGACTGCCTATAAGCATCATTCTGCGGATAAAGCTCATTAATGCACGCTTCATACAATGCGGCATCACGCAACTGAGGAATATACTCGCGCTGCTTCTCCAATATGCCTCGCAGCTCTTCCTTATAGAAAGTGCGCTCTATGGTGCGCACCAACTGGCCTTTAATCTTCTGCTTCGGATTCCGAAGCAATGCACCAAAAATATATTCACCTACAGACTGGCCCGAACTGCGAATATCATCTTCTGTCTTAATCTTCAGAAGTCCCCAATTCTCCTCTTTAGGCATACTGATAGACCTTTTTACTTCACCATCTTTTCCTCTCTTTGGAGTACCATCTTCATTCAGTTGAGTGGTGACTATGAAATCCTTCACCTTGCCCACCCAGTCGGGCTTTTCTCTTGCCGAACGACGATAAACCAAGCCATTTTCAAGAAATACATTGTACCACGTGTCCTTCCCTCTCTTATCACCACTATCTACCACATCGACAACCTTAAGAGCATAATACTTCTCTTCTTTTGAAGTGTCAACATCATCCTCCTCACCACGTGCTTGATAATAGCCACGCTTCTGATTAAAATTGAGGAGTATCCACGAAAGTTCCTCTCCACTTATAGCCTGATGCAATGCCTTACGACGGAGATAATATAAGGTCCAATCATAGGGCACTTTCATTCCCTTAGCCATCAGTTCTGGATGTTCCTGCCAAAAGATCTGTAGCATCTCATCATAAGACTGCTGAAAGATAAACACAGGCATTCCTTCACTACCCTCAGCCCATGGTAAACGACACTCTACATCGTCCTTGAACTTACCATAGCGAGTCAGCGCCTGTGCATAATGCCGCGGCAACATTCCCATAAGAGAAAGAACTCTATGCAATCGATCTCGGCGCAATAAATGACGCTCACGTATACGACGCACACTCCTATATTGCGTTCGTTCCTTTGTCTGCGACACTGTATTACCTTTTGCAAAATCACTTTGCATCGCGGCATCCATCGGAATAATGCGACTTCCTGCATCAACAAGTCCTATAAGTTTACGTTCAGTATCCTCGTTGTCTATACATTTCACTACGGCCCAACCAATACTATTAGTACCTAAATCGAGCCCAAGAATATTCTTATTACTCATATTTCTAAGGATTACAATATTATAATTGTGTGTTTCATGTTGACGTAAATGCAAGCACTATGAAAGTTAACCTTCATATTGACATGTGCGACTTATCCTCAGCTTCGTCTGCAACTTATTTTCTGAAAAAATAGTACAAGGTGAGAACAGAGAAACAAGTTTGCTTACAATCCTTGCCGAACTGCAACCAGACTTCCACAAAGATAAGAAATAACTCCCAAAATAGTTGGATTTTAACAAAGTAATCATTATATTTGCCGCATATTTCTAGCAAATCACAATAAGGATTATTCCGTTGTGAAAACATTAGGTCCCATCCCCATCGTCCTTTAACGGTGGGGATTTTTTTCTTGCGGAGAAACGACCCCATTTATTTCGAGTAGGAGGTAAACACTAATCATTGGTGTTTATCTCCTACTTTCGTGTTCACCGACCTCTCACACCACCGTACGTGCCGTTCGGCATACGGCATTTTCGTGCTTTTACACCTCACGGTGTGTGGCAAGTTGTTTTCAGCAATCCTTTCGAGATACGTCACTTCTATTCTATTGTCGGATTCCGTCCTATCGTGTGAATAGAGAGTTCCCTCTCGGACATCTGACTACAAAAGACTCTCAAGGTAGCAGTCATTTTCTATTGCACAGCGCAATTCAGTCCTTAACAGGCAGGTGTCCGATTGAATTCAATCGGACACCTACCTGTATAAATTGTTTCAAAAGTAAATGAGAACGTTTTAACTATTACGAAATAATTAAAGCATATGAAACTCTGTAAATAAATTGGCAGACTAAGAATCAAAAAGCCTCTCTCAGTTGTTACACTGAAAGAGGCTTGTAAAGAAATTGGCGGCGACCTACTCTCCCGCGGGTGTGCAGTACCAT
>UQKO01000009.1 GCA_900541575.1 uncultured Prevotella sp. | reverse complement strand
GACAAAATCTTACGATTCGTGAAACTCGCCTCATCGTGGATTATTTAGGCCTTCCGGAAGGTTGTTTTGACGATGAAGATTAAGCTGTTTCTACGACCTAAATCTTAGTACTCTAACGATGAAGATCATTAGGTGCTAACGATGAAGACCGATAGGTGCTAACGATGAAGATCGTTAGACTCTATGGATAAAGACCGATAGGATAGACTGATTTTGAACGTATAACGAGGTGAGTTTGCCTCGCGCGCGTGTGTATTTATGGGCAATAGGCAAAACTTTCATCGCGGAAGCGAAGTCGATAAAACACCGTATTGTTTGTGCCAAACACATTATAAAGAGAGAAATTAAGACTCAGTTGCAAACATTTCCGACTGCGAAGCTGGTAGTCAATAGCTGCATCGAAACGCCAGTAGATGGGCAATCGGCAACCATTGTGACGTCCATACTGCGAAACCACATAACCATTGACGAGATAGAACCCTTCGGGAGTCGTAAAGGGGTTGCCCGACGCAATGAGCCCCGTAAAACTGAGGCTAAGGCGCGGCTGCGGTTGATAGGAAAGCATGAGGTTGACTTCATGGCGTCGCTCATAATTGGAGGGATAGCGACTGCTCACACCATCGATGCAAAACTTGCGCAGCGAACGTCTCCAGCTATAGCTCATCCATCCCGTCACGGAACCTAAACGACGAATAAGTTGCAGCCCTAGTCCATAATTCATGCCATGTCCTTGAAGCAAGGCATCAGCCAGGGAATATTGTTCTGTAAAAAGATTGAGTACATTGTCAGCATACTCCACTTGATGATAGAGTCTTTTCCCTACATACAAAAATCCCGCTGCACCGAGAGAGTACAGCGGGAGTATAAAAGCCGTGACCGCTAAAAAGGCAATGTTTAAAAAGACGGCCGCGTCAAAATTGTTGCTTTAGTCAGCTAACTTAGCCTTGATGAACTCACGGTTCAAGCGGGCAATGTTAGAGATAGACTCATTCTTGGGACAAACAGCCTCGCAAGCACGAGTGTTGGTGCAGTTACCGAAACCGAGTTCGTCCATCTTAGCTACCATGGCCTTAGCACGCTTTGCAGCTTCGGGGCGACCTTGGGGAAGGAGGGCAAACTGGCTTACCTTAGAACTTACGAACAACATAGCAGAACCATTCTTACATGCTGCAACGCAAGCACCACAACCGATGCAAGTAGCGCAGTCCATAGCCTCGTCTGCGTCTTGCTTAGGGATAAGGATAGCGTTAGCGTCCTGAGGAGCACCTGTGCGTACGCTGATGTAACCACCAGCTGCCTGAATCTTATCGAATGCTGAACGGTCTACCATGCAGTCCTTGATAACGGGGAATGCAGCAGAACGCCAAGGTTCAACCGTGATTACATCGCCGTCATTGAAACGACGCATGTAGAGTTGGCAAGTTGTTGCACCAGCCTCGGTCTTGCCGTGGGGAGTACCATTGATATAGAGCGAACACATACCGCAGATACCTTCGCGGCAGTCGTGATCGAATACGAAGGGTTCCTTGCCCTCCTCAACGAGTTCTTCGTTGAGGATATCGAGCATCTCGAGGAATGAAGTGTCATCGGGGATGTCGTGCATCTCGCGAGTGTCAAAGTGACCCGCATCCTTGGGGCCATTCTGCTTCCAATACTTGATTGTGAATGATATGTTCTTAGCCATGGCTTATTAGTTCTTGTAGTTACGGGTTTTTACTTCGATTGCTTCATACTTCAAGGGTTCCTCATACTTCACGGGATCCTTGTCTTCACCCTGGTATTCCCAGCATGATACGTAGAAGCAGTTCTGGTCGTCACGCTTAGCTTCACCTTCTTCAGTCTGGTGCTCTACACGGAAGTGACCACCACATGATTCCTCGCGGTGGAGGGCATCGATGGCGATGAGCTGACCCATAGTGATGAAGTCGTTGAGGCGGATAGCCTTATCGAGCTCTACGTTTACACCCTCGATATGAGGTACGAAGAGGTTGGTCTCGAATTCCTTGCGGATTTCCTTGAGCTTAGTGAGTGCAGTCTGGAGGCCTTCCTTAGAACGTGCCATACCAGCGTATTCCCACATAATGTGACCCAATTCCTTGTGGATACTATCAACTGACTTCTTACCGTTGATCTTGAGGAGGTGGTCGATGTGTTCTTTAACGGCCTTTTCAGCAGCAACGAACTCGGGGAGGTCGGTGCTGAAGCGAGGTACAGTAATCTGGTCGCTGAGGTAGTTCTGAATAGTGTAGGGGAGTACGAAGTAACCATCTGCCAAACCTTGCATAAGGGCTGAAGCACCAAGGCGATTGGCACCGTGGTCAGAGAAGTTGCACTCACCAATAGCGAAGAGACCAGGAATGTTAGTAGAGAGTTCGTAGTCAACCCAAAGGCCACCCATTGTGTAGTGGATAGCGGGGTAGATCATCATCGGGTTAGTATATTCGATACCGTCGTCACCCTTACGAACTACTTCACCGGGCTTCACATCAGTGATCTCTTCGTACATATCGAAGAGGTTGCCATAGCGCTGGAGCACTACGTCGATGCCAAGACGGCCGATAGCTTCAGTGAAGTCGAGGTAAACGGCGAGACCTGTGTTGTTAACACCGAAACCAGCATCGCAACGTTCCTTAGCAGCACGAGAAGCTACGTCACGAGGTACGAGGTTACCGAATGCAGGGTAACGACGCTCGAGGTAGTAGTCGCGGTCAGCTTCATTGATGTCAGTAGGCTTCAACTCACCCTTCTGGAGCTTGATAGCATCTTCCTTCTTCTTGGGCACCCAGATACGACCGTCGTTACGCAATGACTCTGACATAAGCGTAAGCTTAGACTGCTTGTCGCCGTGAACGGGGATACAAGTGGGGTGAATCTGGACGTAAGCGGGGTTAGCGAAGTAAGCACCCTTACGATAAGCTGCGATAGCTGCTGAGCAGTTGCAACCCATTGCGTTGGTTGAAAGGAAGTAGGTGTTACCATAACCACCCGTAGCGAGTACAACAGCATGAGCTGCGAAACGCTCGAGTTCACCAGTTATGAGGTTGCGAGCAATGATACCGCGTGCACGACCGTCGATGATGACAACGTCTTGCATTTCGTAACGGCAGTAGAGTTTAACAGTGCCAGCATGTACCTGTGCCATCAATGCTGAATAAGCACCGAGGAGGAGCTGCTGACCTGTCTGACCCTTAGCGTAGAAAGTACGGCTTACCTGCACACCACCGAATGAACGGTTGGCAAGCAGACCACCATATTCACGAGCGAAAGGTACACCCTGTGCTACGCACTGGTCGATGATGTTGGCACTTACTTCTGCCAAACGATATACGTTGGCTTCACGTGCACGATAGTCACCACCCTTTACGGTATCGTAGAAGAGGCGATATACAGAGTCGCCATCGTTCTGATAGTTCTTGGCAGCATTGATACCACCCTGTGCAGCGATAGAGTGTGCACGACGGGGTGAGTCTTGAATGCAGAAATTGAGCACTTTGAAGCCCATCTCACCAAGTGAAGCGGCTGCAGAAGCACCTGCCAAGCCAGTACCTACTACGATGATATCGAGCTTACGCTTGTTGGCGGGGTTCACCAATTTCTGATGAGCCTTATAGTTGGTCCATTTTTCAGCAACAGGACCTTGAGGTATTTTTGAATCTATATTAGCCATGATTGGATATTCTATTTTATGAAGTTTAAAAGTTTAGGAGTTGAAAGAGTTAAGAAAGCAGCAATAGTCATATCTATTCTTTTCGCTTCTTACCTTCCCGCTCTTCCACTTTAAAAGAATACATTACGCTGCGCAGCAAGCACCACCGCAGAAGGCGAACTTGAGGGCTACAACGAGGAAGATAAGCATGAGCACGGTCACGTAGATATTGCCGATGCAACGCCAGCGATTGAACCAGATCTTACCGTTCCAGCCGAGGGTCTGCATAGCGCTCCAGAAGCCGTGAGTCATGTGGAACCAAATAGCTACAAACCAGATGATGTAGAGAACTGTGAATACAGGGTTGCTAAAGGTGTAAGCAATCATGCCGTAGCCGTCAGCTGCGTCTGCTACGCCGTTAACGAAAGGCATACCACCATTGACGAGTTCGGCAAACATCATGTTGTACCAAAAGTTGAACAAGTGGAGCAACAGACCGAGCACGACGATTACACCGAGCACGAACATGTTCTGCGATGCCCACTCTACCTTTTCGGGCTTGCTGGTAACGGCATAGCGGTTGTTGCCACGTGCTTTGCGGTTCTGCAAAGTAAGGATGATGGCATAAATGAAGTGGATGGCTACGAGTGCTGCGAGGCCGATGGTAGCTACTACGGCATACCAGTTGGCACCCAACATTTCGCATACCCAGTTATAACCTTCTTCTGAGAAGAGGGCCACCAAGTTCATGCAACCATGGAATGTAAGGAACAGGATAAGCGCAATGCCAGTGACTGACATGATTACCTTCCGTCCGATGGATGAGTTAGTTAACCACATAAAATGATTTGAATTAAGTTGATATTTAGATTATTATAGAATTTTCAATGAGTTCCCCTCAGTACAATGCGTCTGACCTCTCTAGTCAGCATCGCACCATGATGTTTTTCCCCATAAATGGGGAGGACACACATTCTCTGTGCAAAATTAAAAGTTTTTTTGGGTCTTTGCAAATTTTCTAGCGAGTGATTTGCGGCATTTTTCTTTTTTCGTGGTCAGTAGGTTTTCTCTGTTGCGCTGTCATTTTCTCCGCTTACGCGTGTACGCACACTCTTTCATTTTTAGTCATAGTCACTTACACTCCTACCATGAAATTTCTTTATACAGATGAGAATCAACTCCTTACACGAATTATTTGCTTGTACTGTGCTTACACTTTGCCAACACTTTACCTTTATCAATTTTCCTTTACATATTGTGCATTTCCACGCAAAATATTTACGAAAAAATTGGATAAATTGAAACAATTCTAGAGAGCCTATCTTTTTCTGATTGAACTAGACGCTTTTTCTATCTTTAAACTACATAAGTAGACTCTATCAGAAAGAGCTTTCTAATAGACAGACGCCATGCTTTTTCTACTTGTTTTCCACATGCGGTGGGGATTTCTATGCCCCATAAAATGAAGTTCGTGGAAGTAACGCGTCCTTGCACTACCCCCACGAACAGACAATCTGCGTTTTCTCCCATAAGAGGAGAGAAAGCGATTCTTTACTCCAACACTGCAAACACCATCCCTGGCTCAAAACCTCTACTAATTGCGGCGCGAGCTATTTTCTGATTAAGGGCATAAGGAGAGGCGGCTTTCATCGTACGGCGGCGAGAGACAATAAAGTCGGCAAGCGACTGCCGATACTCCTCCTCGTCTATTTGAGCAAGGGCTTCGTCTATGATGTTAGCATCTATACCTTTCTGGCGTAGGGCATAGGACATCTTTACACGTCCCCAATGATCGAAACGGAATTTATCCGCCACGAAAGCACGAGCATAGCGTTCCTCGTCGATGTAGCATTCTGCCTCTAAGCGCTCGAGCAATTTTTCGATTTCAGCCGAAGCGGCACCTTTCACACGAAGCTTTTGGGCGATTTCGCTGCGGCAATATTCTTTTTGCGAACACCGGGTAGTGGCCCAAGAATAGTAATTAGATGAAGACACGGAGAGATAGTTTACAAAGGAGGAAAAGGAGATTTTTTGAGTCTAACAAGTGACTTATCAGCAATACCACGCACGAATGCGCGCCCTTCGGGATGTGGCGACGAGAGAAGCAGTAAGAGGTTATTTTAATTAACTTCAAGACTATTTCTTCGTGAAACTACGCACTACGAACCAAGCATGTTGCACTATCGCGGTGAACAGGCCATAGTGGTGCGCCATGATGCGGAAGCGCTCACGCAAGGAGGCTTTGTGGTGGCGCGTGGTCATTCCCTCGCTCAGATAGTTGGCCACGACGGTGTGGGCATTGAGAAGAGGCAGCCCCTCATGCTCAGCTTCGCGCATGATGCGAATACACCAATCGAAGTCGGCCGAGAATCTGTATCGAAGGTCGTAGTGGAAATGACGAGCCAAGTCTGTGCGGGCAAAGAAAGCTTGGTGACACACGAGCATGCCGTTACGGAAAGAACGCCAACTGAGACTTTCGGGGGGCGACAAACGACGCGCACGAAGAAAATGACCTTCGTCATCCACTAAGTGCGTATCGCCATAAATTACGGCGGGCAACAAAGTGGAGGATTCAGCCTCCTGTGCAATAAGAGCGAGCGTGTCGGGCGAGTGGAAAGTATCGCCAGCATTGAGGAATAATAGATAGCGTCCTGTAGCCATATCAATGGCCTTATTCATGGCATCATAAAGCCCATTGTCGGGCTCACTGATGCACACTATCTCGTGGCGTATAGCAGCACGACTGTTGCGTTCTTGATAGTGATGTATATGTTCGAGCGTATGGTCGTGCGAATTGCCATCGATGATAAGATGTTCCACACGACCATATGTTTGCTCTTCCACACTGTGAATGGTGCGTTCTATGAGGTCGCCTGCATTCCATGTCACGGTGGCCACAGTAATCTTTAAGCCTTTTCCCTTCGAGGAAGGAGGCACACTTGGTTCCTGAGTTGTTTCTGTTTCCATTGATAACTTATTGACAAGTTGATAGGTTAACACTCGTTTACTCGCAAGCTTCAGCGTTATATAACTGAACGTATGCTTCTGCCACCGCCTTTTCCGAATAAGCCGTAACAGCCTTTGTACGCGCATTCCGACATAACGCGGTGTAACTAGGCGAGGTGATGACTGAAATTATGCCGTGAGCGAAGTCGATGGCCGAGCGATATTGAGCTAAATAGCCATTAATACCCGTTTCGATCATCTGTGGCAAGCCTCCTATGCGAAAGCCCACACAAGGAATACCACAAGCCATTGCTTCTACGATGGTGTTGGGCAGATTATCCATCAGCGTGGGCATAACAAGAAGGTCGGTTGCTTGATAAAGACTGCGCTGGCGCACTTCTGAAGTGTCGTAGTCAAAGGGTATGGTCTCTATGGGCATCTGTTCGCACACGGATTCAGCCTCGCCGCCCGCCACAACGAGGGCGAGATGTTCCGTCATTTCGGGATGTTCGTGACGCAACAGAGCTAGGCTCTCGCGTAAATAGGCAATGCCCTTATCTGGATTAGTTACTTTGAAAGCGGTGAAGAGTAAGAGGTGCTTGTCAGCAGGCAGATGTAACTCACGACGCAGAGCAGCCTTATCGGCAGGGGGAGCATAGAATGCCGTGTCGATGGGGTTGGGAATGCTCACCACGCGATGTCCCTTGAGCAGTGGCGAGCGCTTGGCAAGCTCCGTGAGCCATTGGCTACATCCAATGAAAGTGGGTTCGTGACTCAATGCATATACACGACTCTTCGCGCGAAAAGTGCGATAACTGAAGTCGTGAGCCGAGGGACGTAGTAATAGCGGACAATCGTGGCACGAAGTGAGCCACTTTTCGCAATCGATAGCATGGTGACAAATAGAAGTGAAGGGCCACATATCGTGCATAGTCCATACCACGCGCTTTCCGCTTTGTATCACACGTTCTATATCCTTCATAGAGAGCATGGCTTGGTTCACCCAGTGGAGGTGTACCACATCTGCTTCTGCAAATTCGGGCAAGCGAGTAATATCAGTGCCATAACGTGCTGTATCTACAGTGAAAAGCCCCTTACGATTGAAGCCATTAGCGGCATAGATTTCCGCTCTTTCTAAGACAAACTTTACCTTGAGCCATAGACTAGGCTTTAAGTTTACCACGTCGGTGCGTACTTCGGACAGCGAACGATCGCGACAGAGCAAGGTGGCCTCCACACCGCTTTGGCGCAGAGCTTTGAGTAGTCGGAGGGCTGCGATAGCGGCTCCGCCCGCGTGATCAGATGTATTGACTAAGAGAACTTTCATGGTAAGTAGGGAAGGAGGAGAGGAGGGAGGAAAGAAAGGATTCTTACCCCCTTTAAATAGAATCTGTAGGAATCTTAGAAGGGCTTACCCTTTATTCGTGCATAATCTTCTCCGTAGCTCCAGCGTTTTGCTTGATATAGTCGCCAGCAGCCTTTCCTGCCTCTGAGAGGGCTTGCTTGTCGGAGAGGAAAAGGTCCATAATGGCGGTAAAATCGGCTGCGCAACTTATTTCGCGACATCCTCCATTGGCAAGAAGGTCTTTCGCTTCACGAAATTTGCTATGATTCGGACCGATGATAACGGGCACCCCATAGACGGCTGCTTCGGGCACATTATGTATGCCCACTCCGAATCCGCCACCCACATAGGCCACCGTAGCATAACGATAGATACTCGAGAGCAGTCCGTAACAATCGATAATGAGACAGTCGGCTTCGGCCACCCCCTTGAGAGTGGCGGAAGAATAGCGTACATAGGGGCGGCGCAACTTTTCTTCGATTTGACACAGGTGCTCCTCGCTCACCACATGGGGAGCAAGAACGAGTTTGAGATTAGGGTGGGAATTGAAATAATCGATAAGAATGGCTTCATCGGGCTGCCATGAGCTGCCCGCTACGAGTACTTTCCAGCAGCCTGCAAAGCGCTCTATTAAGGGAAGAGGCTTAGCTGCCAAGCGAATGTCGATAACCCGATCAAACCGGGTATCACCAACCACACTCACTTGCGTCACACCAATACTTTGGAGCAAACGGAGCGACTCTTCATTTTGCACATAAAGATGTGTCATGCGATGAAGCACACGGGCATAACCTCGGCCAAACCAACGGAAGAAAATCTGACCAGGACGAAAGATACTTGATACGGAGTATACGGGAATGCCATTGCGATGAAGCACTTCGATATAGTTGCGCCAAAATTCGTACTTAATAAAGTAGGCTTCTTCAGGACGAGCCATGCGCACAAACTTGAGAGCATTGAAAGGAGTGTCGAAGGGGAGATAGCACACCACATCGGCCCCGGCATAGTTTTTACGCACCTCATAACCCGAGGGCGAGAAGAAGGTGAGCAGTATTTTCTTTTCAGGATGCTCACGGCGAAGCCTTTCCATGAGCGGACGACCTTGTTCAAACTCGCCTAGCGATGCTGCATGAAACCATACATAGCGATCAGAGCCTATGTGGCGGCGAAGAATACGCCAAGTATCACGATGGCCACGCATCATGGTGCGAATTTTCTTGCTAAACAAGGCTGCCACGTTGCAGCCCAACATCATGAAATAGATTGCGAGAGAATACATGCGTAGAATGCAATAAAAAGGATTGAGAACTAGGTTTATGCCAACATCGAAAAAGAGTTGACATAAAAGAGCAAAAGGGAAGGCGCAGAATATTCCCTAATGGCTCATTCTGCACATTCCCTTATATTAAATCAAACACCTTAGGCGAGAGAAGAAATCGCTTTCTTCATACGACTGAGGGTTTCTTCCTTGCCCAAGAAAGCTGCAAGCTCGTACATATCGGGGCCCTTACCCGTGCCTACGAGACATACGCGCCATGGGTTCCAAGGCTTCTTACCGCCAGTCGTAGCCCACTCATCAACCACAGCTTTCTGGCTCTCAATGCTAAAATCGTCGAGACCCTCGAGCAACGTGTAGAGTTCTTGCATTTCGGCAGCAGCACCCTCCTTCCAATTCTTGCGTGTAAACTTGTCGTCCATAGAGTAAGTGGGAGCGATGAAGAAGAAATCGCATAGAGGCCAAAGGTCCTTAATAAAGTTGATTTTCTTCATTTTCATCATGCCTACCACAGCTTCTACGCGTTCCATAGGAGCTTCGATGCCATTCTCGCGGAGTATCTTGTCGAAGGCGGGAGCGAGGAGGGCATTGTCGGTCTTGAGAATGTACTCACGGTTAAACCATTGGCCCTTGATATAGTCGAATTTAGCACCGCTCTTCGAACATTTTGAAAGATCAAACTGTTCGATGAGATCGTGCATGGAGAGTATTTCCTGATCGGTACCAGGATTCCAACCTAAAAGGGCGAGGAAATTGATTACAGCCTCGGGAAGATAACCACTCTCGCGATAGCCCGAAGATACGTCGCCCGTCTTGGGATCGTGCCATTCGAGAGGGAACACAGGGAAGCCTAAGCGGTCGCCGTCACGCTTAGAGAGTTTGCCCTTTCCATCGGGCTTAAGCAAAAGGGGAAGATGAGCAAAGCGGGGCATAGTGTCTTCCCAACCAAAAGCTCGATAAAGTAGCACATGGAGCGGTGCTGAAGGAAGCCATTCTTCGCCACGTATCACGTGAGTAATCTCCATCAAATGATCATCAACGATATTGGCCAAGTGGTAGGTGGGCAGATCGTCGGCACTCTTATAAAGCACTTTGTCGTCGAGAACATCGCTCATAATGCGTACATCGCCACGGATAATATCATTTACGTGGATTTCCTCACCGGGCTCCACCTTAAAGCGTACCACGTATTGCTCACCCGCATCAATGAGGCGCTGGGCTTCTTCTTCGCCCATCACGAGAGAGTTGCGCATACTCATGCGAGTGTGTGCATCGTATTGGAAGTTTTGCACCGATTCGCGCTTAGCAGTGAGCTCTTCGGGAGTGTCGAAAGCGATATAAGCCTTTCCCGCATCGAGGAGTTGCTTCACGTATTTGCGATAGATATCGCGGCGCTCGCTTTGGCGATAAGGACCATGATTGCCACCGAAGCTTACACCCTCATCAAACTCTATTCCGAGCCACTTAAACGACTCGATAATGTAATCTTCGGCACCAGGCACAAAGCGATTGGAATCGGTATCCTCAATGCGAAATACCATATCACCACCATGCTGGCGGGCAAAGAGATAATTATAGAGGGCGGTGCGCACACCACCAATATGCAGAGGTCCTGTAGGACTGGGCGCAAAGCGCACACGTACTTTTCTTTCAGACATAGGAATGCTATCTATTGTGTTGATTATGATTCAGCTTAGATGCCGCTCAGCGGCGGCACGTTCTGAGGTGCAAAAGTAGTGCTTTTTTCCGATACAGAGCGTTATTTTCTCCCTATTTAACCGCCCACAGGGTGCATACCACCGCTTGTTTTGCGCTTTTGGGCTATATTCAAGCGATATTAGCGAAAAAATCAGTACTTTTGCACACTATTATACGCATACACAAGAACAACAAAAACGATACTACATAATGGAAAAGAAATTCAACCGCACGCTGGTAACGGCTGCACTTCCCTACGCTAATGGTGGTGTACACATCGGACATTTGGCTGGTGTATACGTTCCAGCCGATATCTACGTGCGCTATCTCCGTCTGAAAAAGCGCGACGTGCTCTTCATCTGTGGTTCCGATGAACATGGTGTGCCCGTCACTATTCGTGCCCGCAAAGAAGAATGTACCCCGCAACAGGTGGTTGACCGATACAACAAGATTATTAAGGAAAGCTTTGAAGGATTCGGAATTTCATTCGACTTCTTCGGACGCACCACTTCGGAGGTACATAAGAAGACGGCTTCTGACTTCTTCCGCACCCTCTACGACAAGGGAGAATTTGTGGAGCAAGAGAGCGAGCAATATTACGATGAAGAGGCTCACACCTTCTTGGCCGACAGATACATCACAGGCGAATGCCCCCACTGCCACGCAGAAGGTGCTTATGGTGACCAATGTGAGAAATGCGGCACAGCTCTTTCGCCCACCGAGCTCATCAATCCGCGCTCTACCGTGAGCGGTTCTAAACCCGTACTTCGCAAGACAAAGCACTGGTACTTGCCCCTCGACAAGCATCAGCAATGGCTTGAACCATGGATTACGGAACAGCACAAGGAATGGCGCTCTAACGTAATGGGGCAGTGTAAGAGCTGGTTTGATATGGGTCTCAAGCCCCGTGCCGTAAGTCGCGACCTTGATTGGGGTATTCCTGTACCCGTAGAGGGAGCTGATGGCAAGGTGCTCTATGTCTGGTTTGACGCTCCCATTGGCTATATCAGCAACACGAAAGAACTGCTACCCAACGATTGGGAGAAATGGTGGAAAAGTGATGATACACGCCTCATTCACTTTATTGGTAAGGACAACATCGTATTCCACTGCATCGTGTTCCCCGCTATGCTAAAGGCTGAAGGTTCTTACATCCTGCCCGACAATGTGCCTGCCAACGAATTTCTTAACCTCGAGGACGACAAAATTAGTACTTCACGCAATTGGGCCGTGTGGCTCGACGAATACTTGCGTGATCTGCCCGGAAAGCAAGATGTACTCCGCTATGTGCTTACAGCCAATGCTCCCGAAACAAAAGACAACAACTTCACTTGGAAGGATTTTCAAGCTCGCAACAACAATGAACTCGTAGCCGTCTATGGCAATTTCGTCAATCGTGCTCTGCAACTCACTAAAAAGTACTACGATAGCGTTGTGCCCGCTGCTGGCGAACTGACCGACTATGATCGGCAGACTATCGAAGAATTTAAAGATGTGAAGGCTGAGGTGGAACGCTTGATTGAGAACTTCCGTTTCCGCGATGCACAGAAAGAGGCAATGAACTTGGCACGCATCGGCAATAAATACTTGGCCGACTCTGAACCTTGGAAAGTCATTAAAACTGACCCCGAACGCGTAAAGACCATCCTCAACCTCTCCCTCCAACTCGTAGCCAATCTCGCCATTGCATTCGAGCCATTTCTCCCATTCTCTTCAGAAAAGCTGCGAGGCATGCTCCATATAGAAGAGGCTCAGTGGGATCGTCTCGGAGCCACGGATCTCTTGCCTGCAGGACACAAACTAGGCGAGCCTGCCTTGCTATTCGAAAAGATAGAAGACAGCGTGGTGGAAGCTCAAGTACAAAAACTTCTCGACACAAAGAAAGCCAACGAAGCAGCCAACTTCAAAGCCGCTCCCGTAAAAGAGAATATTCCTTTCGAAGACTTTGAAAAACTCGATATCCGCGTGGGAACCGTACTTTCGTGCGAGAAAGTAAAGAAGAGCAAGAAGTTGCTAAAGTTTGAGATAGCCGATGGCGCTGAAAACCGTATCATCGTAAGCGGCATTGCTCACTACTATAATCCCGAGGAACTTGTAGGAAAGCAAGTGTGCTATGTGGCGAACCTCGCTCCCCGCACCATCAGCGGAATAGAGAGCCAAGGCATGATTCTCTCTGCCGTCAACTTCGACGAATCTCTATCCGTAGTGACCGTAGATCGCAAAGTAGTGCCTGGCAGCCAAGTGGGATAAGCATTACTTGTTTTAAGTTTTGAGGTTTAAGGTTATAAAGTTACTTACACTTTCAACGTAAAAAGTAACATTATAACCTATTAACCTCAAAACTCCAAACCCAACCCATACATTCTATTTATGAAGAAGTTTGCAACCATCTTGTGCCTATTACTCCTCACTGCGTTCTCTGCAGCGATGGCACAGATCAACTTCACAGTGAAGTATCAGCGAGTCAATGCCAACACCATCGACATCGTATTCTCGGGTACTGCACAGCCTGGATGGCACATCTACTCCACCAACATTGGTGAAGGCGGTCCCACCCCTGCCTCATTTGGCGTAGATGCCATTAAGGGCGCGAAGCTTAAAGGAAAACTCAAGGCTGGCCCTGGAGCAAAGAGCATGCACGACCCTATATTCGACATGCCCGTATCTTTCTTTGAAGGCAAAGCCACCTTCACGCAGCGCGTAGAACTCACCGACAAGAACTATGAACTTAAAGGCTATCTACAATATGGCGCATGCAATGACCAAAACTGCTTACCGCCCACCAGCGTAAACGCTCACCTCAACGGCACAAATGGTCCTGAGCCTACAGCCCAGACCAAGGCTGAAGAAGCAGCGCAAGCAGCAGCCGATGCTGCCACTGCCACCGATGCCTTGCCGCTCAATGCCGACTCGACTCAAACCACCACCGCAGCAGATTCTGCCCAAGCCGCCATCGCCGTGCAACCGCTCGATAGTGCTGCCATACAGCAACTGTGGACTCCCGTCATCAAAGAGCTCAAAAGCTATGGCGCCGACGGCACAGACATGACAGGCAAGGCTTGGTATTACATTTTCTTCCTCGGATTCGTGGGCGGACTTGTAGCTCTCTTTACACCTTGCGTATGGCCCATCATCCCCATGACGGTGAGTTTCTTTCTCAAGCGTTCGGGCAATCGTCGTAAGGGAATACGCGATGCTATCACCTATGGCATATCCATCGTGGTTATCTACGTGGCATTAGGCCTTATCATCACCACGCTCTTCGGAGCCAACGCTCTCAACGACCTCTCCACCAATGCAGTGTTCAACATTCTGTTCTTCCTCATGCTCGTAGTCTTTGCCGCAAGTTTCTTTGGTGGATTTGAGATTACACTCCCATCAAAATGGGGAGATGCGGTGGACAATAAGGCCGAGAAAACCACTGGTTTGTTGAGCATATTCCTCATGGCTTTCACCCTTTCGTTGGTTAGCTTTTCATGCACAGGTCCCATCATTGGATTCCTGCTTGTAGAAGTCAGCACCTCTGGCAGTTCAGCCCTAGCCCCCACCATCGGAATGTTGGGCTTCGCCATTGCACTAGCACTTCCATTCACTCTCTTCGCCCTCTTCCCCACATGGCTCAAGAGTGCACCTAAGAGCGGTGGTTGGCTCAACAACGTAAAGGTTGTGCTCGGTTTCCTTGAGCTAGCTTTCGCTCTAAAATTCTTCTCCGTAGCCGATCTCGCCTATGGTTGGCATCTACTCGACCGAGAAACATTCCTCGCTCTTTGGATAGCCATTTTCGCCCTGCTCGGCATCTATCTGCTAGGCGGCATCAAGTTTCCCCACGATGATGAAGACGAACGCCACACTTCCGTGCCCCGTTTCTTCCTAGCTCTAGCATCACTAGCCTTTGCCATCTATATGGTGCCAGGTCTTTGGGGTGCTCCGCTCAAGGCCGTCAGTGCTTTCGCTCCACCCATGTCGACTCAGGACTTCAACCTCGATCCCGTAAAAGTAGAGGCGAAGTTTACCGACTATGAATCGGGCATGGCTTACGCTCGCCAAACAGGCAAACCCGTAATGCTCGACTTTACAGGCCACGGCTGTGTAAACTGCCGCAAGATGGAACTCGCCGTATGGCACGATGCCAAGGTGCGCGACATTATTAATAAAGACTACGTACTCATATCGCTCTACGTTGACGAGAAGACTTCGCTACCACAACCCATCGAAGTGAGCGAAAACGGGCAAACCACTACACTCCGCACCATAGGCGATAAGTGGAGCTACCTGCAACGCTCTAAGTTTGGAGCCAACGCGCAACCATTCTACGTGTTACTTGATGCTGAGGGCAAACCTCTTAATGGCTCCTACTCTTACGACGAGAACATCGATAAATTCGTGAGGTTCCTCCAAACCGGCCTCGAGAAATTCAAGGCTGGCGAGTAAGAATCGTATCTCTCAGCCAATACTGTGGGCGACGCGTCCCCGCGTCGGCATTGCCATAAAAGCATTCCAACATGCCGACGCGAAACGCGTCGCCCATAGAACTAATGAATAGTAACTTTATAACCTCATACCTCCAAACTTAAAACTTTTATCTATAAACTTAAAACTCTTCAATGACAACTCTTACAACCCTCATTGTCGTGGTATTCGTGGTGGGCTATTTGCTCATCGCCACAGAGAGCCTTAACAAAATCAACAAGGCAGCCATTGCCTTGCTTATGTTCGTAGGTTGCTGGACGCTATTCATGTGCGACCCATCGCAGTACTTGCCTGCTGCTGTAGGCGACAAAGTAGCCTCTGTCGTAAGTGAAGTGATAGAGCATCATCTAGGAAGCGCATCCACCACGCTCTTTTTCCTCATGGGCGCTATGACCATCGTGGAACTTGTCGACCAAAATGGTGGTTTCAATTTCGTACGCGATATGATGCGTACAAAGAGTAAGCGCGGACTGCTCTGGCGCATTGCAGTAATGACCTTCATCCTCTCGGCCATTCTCGACAACCTCACCACGAGCATCGTCATGGTGATGATTCTCCGCAAACTAGTGACCGATCACAAAGATCGAATCATTTACGCTTCGCTCGTAGTCATTGCAGCCAACTCGGGTGGCGCAGCCTCCCCCATCGGCGACGTGACCACCATCATGCTGTGGAACAAGGGCCTCATCACAGCTGCAGGAGTGATTAAGGAGATTCTCTTACCCTCAATTATATCCATGGTGATTCCCACCTATCTGCTCTCGTTCTCGCTTAAAGGCCAACTTTCCTTCAATGCTTCAGTACAGACGAAAGGCAGCGTGAGCGAACTTACGGCACGTCAACGCAAGGTTATTTTCTTCCTCGGCGTAGGTGGTCTGATTTTCGTGCCCATCTTTAAGAGCATCACACATTTACCCCCATTCGTAGGAATCTTGCTCGTACTGGGCGTGCTATGGACCACTACGGAACTATTCTATAGCCACCTTGGCCACGCAGAAGAGAAAGGCGCTATGCAGAAACGCGTCACCAATATGCTTTCACGCATTGATATGGGCACCATTCTCTTCTTCCTCGGTATACTTATGGCAGTGGCTTGCCTCGAGACTATCGGCGTGCTCGTACAGATGGGACAAGGCCTCAACACATTCTTCGATGGCAACCATTTCATGGTGACAGGTATCATCGGTGTTCTTTCTAGCATTGTCGACAATGTGCCTCTCGTAGCAGGTTGCATGGGTATGTATCCCATACAAGCAACGGGCGACTTCGCCCAAGATGGTATTTTCTGGCAACTCTTGGCCTACTGCGCAGGTGTGGGCGGTTCGATGCTCATCATCGGTTCGGCAGCCGGCGTGGTAGTGATGGGATTAGAAAAAATCACCTTCGGATGGTATATGAAGCACATCTCTTGGATTGCAGCCATAGGCTATTTGGCTGGTATCCTCTGCTACTACGTGCAACGCGTAGTGATTGGCATGTAAACTGCTCCTATCGGTTTCATATCGGTATCATAAAATATAAAGTCCTTGAGTGGGAAGTTTAGGTAAAAAGGTCATAAAATCAACCCACTTACAGCTTACAACAAACACTCACCAAGACTTTCTCACAAAATACTCTCTCAAAAGGGTGCAGACATCTAATAAGTAGTCTGCACCCTTTTTCTATGTACCTTTTCACCTTACCCCTTCAGCCCACGCACTTTATAAAATGAGCCTACCTAATCACACATGCTCACTAGATAAAGAATATCTTCTTTAGATATAGTCCGAAATAAAAACTATTATAATTATCTCTACATAGGCATTCAAGTTACGCGAAAAGACCGTTCATGTTATCGTCCTTCGGTCGAAGGACGATGACTTAACAAACGGAAACTTCTACGGCCTTTTAGCCTAATAACTCAACTTTTCTCTAAAGAAAGTCGTTTCCTTATCTCGGGGGCATGTGGTTGGGAATACTCATCATAATTTCGGATTTAGGATGCACGATAATTCAGCCCGCTCATACTAAATCCGAAACTTAAAATCCTTAGCAATTTCATACGTAACACTTCATCTTACCATCAGCGAACGAAGCTATTACCGTCGCTGGATGAGCATCATTTGCTCTGCCGCTGCCGTTCGGTAGCTTTACCGCTGCCGTCCGGTAGAGCTACCACTGCCGTCCGGTAGAGCTACCGCTGCCGTCCGGCAGAGCAAAGAATCCTCATTTCAAGATGGACATACGATGATTTCGGAACAGAACGATAAGCAATCAAGCTTGCTTGCATTGCTGAAACGCAGCCGATAAAGACGATAAAAGCCCAATGCCGCTCATACTAAATCCGAAACTTAAATTTTTAACTTTGTAAACGAGAAACACCAAACCTATGAGCATTAAATACGAAATTCAACCCATCAAGAACTCGCAAGGAACAGGCGAGGAGGCCGGACATACTTGGATTGATTTGGGATTGTCCAGTGGAGTGAAATGAGCTTCTACCAATATAGGTGCCACTCGTCCTCAAGACGCGGGCAACTACTATGCATGGGCGAAAATGCTTATGTGCTGAATAGCCAACAGGGACAAAAAACTTTTTACCGTGCTAAAGTGGGTAGTACATTGCCACGTTACAAGGCTTATTTGCAATGGAACGCTACGCTTCCTGCCGTAAGTATGAACTTTGGCGGCACACAGACTGCGATAAGCAACGTGGTGAATAGTAGCACAAACGCACCCATTGCGGTTTATGGCATCGATGGCCGTAAATGTTCAACTACTCAGGCCAAGGGTGGTGTATACATTGTAAATGGTAAAAAAAGAATGCTTAACCCCTAACAAAGCAAACAATACATCGACAAAAAGAAAGTTACCATCCGAAACTAGGCGAGATGCCTAGTTTCGGATGGTAACGGCGTTGTTGATACCTTGGGATGGTAGAAAACACAATGCTTATCCAACGATGATAAAACGTACATGAGCAAACGAACGGAAGTGCTATCCGCAAAAGGAAGAAGAATCTTTTACAGACAGGTACACAGATAGAATTGTGCCTTCATCACTTCCCCTTCAATATCCGCTTGATATCGTTGAGCTTGTTGAGGGCTTCAAGAGGCGTCAAGTTGTTCACATCGAGATTAAGAAGTTCATCACGAATTTGGCTCAGTACAGGGTCGTCGAGTTGGAAAAAACTCAGCTGCATACCCTCCTCTGTGGTCTGTGTATTGCTTTCAGCGCGTGGCACACTTGTTCCTGCCTGTGCACCAGCTTTCTCTAGGTCAGCTAGAATTTGCTCAGCACGTTTCACAATACTCTGCGGCATACCAGCAATGCGTGCCACATGAATACCGAAAGAGTGTTCACTGCCGCCACGCTGAAGCTTGCGGAGGAATACCACACGCCCTTCAACCTCGCGCACGGAAACATTCCAATTTTTGATGCGTGGGAAGAGTTTCTCCATCTCGTTGAGCTCGTGGTAGTGTGTGGCGAAGAGTGTACGTGCATGTGCCTTGGGATTCTCGTGGATATACTCCACAATGGCCCAAGCGATGGAAATACCATCGTAGGTAGATGTGCCACGTCCTAACTCATCGAAAAGCACAAGAGAACGTTCCGTGAGATTGTTCATGATATTGGAGGCTTCGCTCATCTCTACCATAAACGTACTTTCGCCCACAGAGATGTTGTCGCTAGCACCTACACGAGTAAAAATCTTATCCACTAGCCCAATGCGAGCCGACTCAGCGGGAACGAAAGATCCTATCTGCGCCATGAGGGTGATGAGCGCCGTCTGACGCAGTAGCGCACTCTTACCAGCCATATTAGGTCCCGTCACGATGATGATTTGCTGTTGCTTCGTGTCGAGTTCCACGCTATTGGCCACATATTCCTCTCCCGGCGGCATAAGCGTCTCTATCACAGGGTGACGCCCCTCTCGAATATCTAGTGTAAGTTCTTCGTCTACGATGGGACGCACGTAGTGCCTATCGCGTGCCACATGAGCCAAGCTCTGCAAACAGTCAAGATGACTCAGTGCCATAGCGTCCTTTTGCAGTGGTGCCACATATTGGCTCACCTCATGCACAAGTTCTGCAAATAGACGCATTTCTAAATCGAGAATGCGATCTTCCGCCCCGAGAATTTTATCTTCGTATTCTTTCAGTTCTTGCGTAATGTAACGCTCAGCTTGAGCCAAAGTCTGCTTACGAATCCACGTTTCGGGGACACGTTCCTTATATGTGTTGCGCACTTCTATATAGTAGCCAAACACGTTGTTAAATCCTATCTTTAGGCTCGGAATTCCCGTAGCATCGCTTTCTCGTTGTTGGATTTTTTGGAGGAATTCTTTGCTCGAACTAGAAATTTGCCGAAGTTCATCGAGTTCTGCATTCACGCCGTTCGCTATCACACCTCCCTTATTAACCAATAAAGGAGGGTCTAGACTGAGCGAAGACTTGATGCGGTCGCGCAAGGGAGTGAGAGCATCGAGTTCTTCGCCCACGTGGTGAATAGCTTCGCATCCCTCAGCATGAGTGCAAGCATATTTTAGCAACGCTGTGCTTTCCAATGCTAACCGAAGTTGTTGGAGTTCTCGCGGATTGACACGTCCCACTGCTACACGGCTCACAATGCGCTCCATATCGCCTATTTTGGGCAGTTCCATCTCACATAGTTCGCGAAAATCGGGATGCTTGAAAAAATGCTCCACACCATCCTGCCTATTTTCAATCTGAGCCACAGAGCGTAGTGGGAAAATAATCCAGCGATGAAGTTGTCGAGCGCCCATTGGCGTGAGTGTATGGTCGAGTACTTGTAGCAACGAAGTTCCCCCTTCGTTCATCGGTTGTACGAGTTCGAGATTACGCGTGGTGAAGCGATCAAGGCGTACGTAGCTATCTTCTTCAATGCGTCGCAGGGCAGTGATGTGAGCCGTCTGCGTGTGTTGCGTCATTTCGAGATAGCATAGAATGGCCCCTGCAGCCACTACGCCATCTTTCAGATGGTCCACGCCAAATCCCTTGAGGTTGCGCACTTGGAAATGCTTCGTCAGTTTCTCATGGGCTGTCTGTGGGGTAAAGGCCCAATCATCGAGGTCGAAGATAAAGTTTTTCGACCCGTAAAGACCTTCAAAACGGCCGCGCATGCCATGTTGTACCAATATCTCTTTCGGTGAGAAGCCCGCTAAGAGCTTGTCGACATACTCCGTAGTTCCTTCAGCTACAAGAAATTCTCCCGTAGAGATATCCAAGAAAGAGATGCCCACGGCTGCTACGCCGAAATGTATAGCGGCAAGGAAGTTGTTCTCTCGCGCATTGAGCACATTATCTGTCATGGCCACGCCAGGTGTGACTAGCTCGGTAATACCGCGCTTCACGAGTTTCTTAGCCAATTTAGGGTCTTCTAATTGGTCACAGATGGCCACACGATAGCCAGCACGGATGAGTCGGGGCAAATACGTGTCGAGCGCATGGTGGGGAAATCCTGCCATTTCCGTGGCTGCCTGTGTTCCCTTATTATTACGTCGGGTCAGGGTGATGCCTAGCACCTGTGCTGCCGTAACGGCATCTTTGGCATAAGTTTCGTAAAAGTCGCCGCATCGAAACAGCAATATCGCGTCAGGGTTTTTCGCCTTGAGGTCATAAAACTGTTTCATCATCGGTGTGAGTTTCTCTGCTTCTGTAGCCATGGGAAGATTATATGGTAAAAACGCTTGACAACTCTCGTCGGCTCTTGCCGCATCGGATGTCAAGCGCATAATAATTCTATTAATAAAGATGGTAGAGAAAGTGAAGAGAAATAAATTTGCCTTGCAAAGCATTCTTCATAAACTCTTCAACTTTTAAACTTCTATACTTTTAAACCATCCATCGTACCCCCGCTGAGAATCGAACTCAGATCACTGCTTTAGGAGAGCGGTGTTCTATCCATTGAACTACGAGGGCTCCAAATCATCGGACAAAGTTACACTTTTATTTGCACTTTCTGTCCTTTCATGATGGATTTTTGGCAATGAGGATTTGTTTGGATTTCTTCTCGCAATGATTTTCCTCGCGCCAAATCGTTAGTGGTAACTCCCTTACTGACGAGCAAGTTTCGGACCAAAAGAGAGGTCGCCTGCATCGCCCAGTCCGGGCACGATATAAGCATCGTCGTTGAGCACAGGATCGACAGCTGCCACCCAAAGCGTAATATCATCATCAGGAAACACACGGCATAGGTGGTCTATTCCTTCTTGTGCAGCAATAGCGCAGCAGATGTGCAATTTTTTAGGGGTTCCGTGACTAAGGAATGCCTTATAAGAGAGTTCTAGCGAACCACCCGTAGCGAGCATCGGATCGACCATAAGGAAAGTACACCCGTTGAGATTCGGTGCAGCGATATACTCCACATGGATTTTGATATTTTCGCGTGTGCCCTCCTCACGATAAGCTGCCACGAAAGCAGAATCGGCCTGATCGAAAGTGTCGAGAAAGCCCTCGTGAAAGGCTAGTCCGGCACGCAACACGGTACCCACCACGATGCGATCGTCGTAGGTTGGCACATCTTTAGTGCCGAGCGGTGTAGTGATGGTCTTATCGCTATAATCGAGCGTGCGACTCACCTCGTAGGCTATGGCGCGAGCTATGCGCTGCATATTGCGGCGAAATAGGGTACGATTGTCCTGAATATTGACGTCGCGCAGTTGCGCCATGTATGAGTTTATCACAGAACTGCGTTCGCCAAGATTGATTACTTTCATGAAATATGAATCTGTGGAATAATATAGTCAGTTTGCTTTATTGTGATTAGGGATAACCCAAATCTCTGCAAAGTTAATACGTAATGAGCGATAAGCCAAAAAAAGAATTAGGGAAAAGTTGACGGGTTAACAAGTTGACTAGTTAACGAAGATGTTTGTACAGTGAGTATCCATACATTCTTACCCGTTAACTTGTCAATCTGTTAACCCGTCAGTCCTATTACTTCAGGATGAATAGAACCACCCTAAAAGTCGTTACTTAATCAGTTTATCTCCTTTTGCGGTTACGTAGATGCCTTTTGTGGGAACTTCCACTCGACGACCGCTGAGATCGAAAAAAACATTCTCTCCCTTTGCTTGAGGAACGCTGATAGCAGGTGATCCAATCCCCGTGGCCACCTGACCAGGAGCTAGCCAATCGATGGGGAATACACCATAGTTTTGTATGTAGCCTGTGCTGCAAGAAGCGTCTTCATAGAAGATAGCCACCTGACCGTCGCCAGTAATATCCATCGTAGAATAGCCTGACGAGGGCAGACATGCCACAAATTCTTTGGTCCAAGTCTTACCTTGATCAAAAGAAGCCTTCACGGTGAGATTTTTGCGCGCTGAGCCATTGTTGACGTAAGAGTGAAGAAGCACGTTCTCATTAAAATAGAGAATGTCGCCGTTGCAAGCCACGCCACTGATGTCAGCCCACTTTCTCTGAGTGCCCCAAGTCATACCACCATCGGTCGAAGTATTGTAACCACGCTGACCATATTGACGTACAGAAATCATCACGGTACCATCGGCCAATTCTACGAGTTTCGATTCATCGCCTCCGCTATAAGCAGAATTGGGCGACATGTGCCAAGTTTCACCTTCGTCGTCAGAGTAGATGATGTATTCCTGGATATTATTACCAGCAAAACGGTGGCTCATGGCGAACATGATACGGCCATTAAGTGAGGTGTTGCGCTGACGCTTCAGCACGATGCCACGACCTGAACCTGCGAATGAGCCAAGCACCTGACCCTGTGTGTAAGTGCCTTTATAGAGTTCGTCCTTGAGCGAACGGGGGGTGCTCCAAGTGTCGCCGCCATCCTCAGAAGTGACAATGAAAGGAATAATAGGGTTGGTAGAAGATGAACTAAAGTAGGCCTGACCTGCCACCATGATAGCGATGAGTTTACCATTGTTGGTCTCCACGAGCGCTGCATCACCAAATCCGTTCTCAGCAACGCCGACTAGTTTGTGGTGAGCTTCCGAGCCAGCCACGAGTTGGCTCTCGCTCCAGGTCTTACCATTGTTGTCGGAATGGCGTTCGTATACATCGATATGGTTGGGAAGGTCACCATTGTGGCTGAAACGATTGTCAGCCATCACTACTACACGTCCATTCTTCTCTGCATTCCCATCCTTCTGATTGTGAAGCACTACCATAGCGGGGATACGCCAATAGTGTGTACCGAGCAAATAGGGCTGGAAGGGAGTTGATTGTACGGACCAGATGCGGGCTACGCCTTCAGGATTACCGTTGTTTACTGCAAAGTCAGCGGCATCGGAGCCATAGCTAAAACTGAGCAATGAAGCATCCACCACATCGTTAATCTTCGCATCATCGGCAATATCAGCTGTTACGTAGAAAATGCTACTGCCAGGATTCATATCCACGCTTTTTTCTACTGGGATAGTCACCTCGTTGGTAGTAGGAGCAGCTAAGGTGCCCACAAGGGTGGCTTTGCGCTCGCCTGCGGTGATGAAGTCGTAGTTTTCAGAGACGAATAGCTTAATATTCTTCAAATCCTTCACGTTCGTAGCACCGAGGTTGAGCTTCACACCCTTGAGGGGCAGAGATCCCTTGAAACTTGCTACTACGACATCAAAGCGGAGCAGTACCTGTTCCTTGTTGCCAGGAGCATAGATTTGCGATCCCGATGCCACGTTTGCACTGGCAATGGCAGGAGCAGCGTTGAGTTCCTCGTCGGTGATTTCCTCTAACTTCCATGCCGAAGCGGTGTTGAGGCCACCATTCCACATTACGAGCACACTGCCATCTTTCTGTGCGTGGATGGGATATTTGCCGTCGGGGGTGATATTGAATGCACCCTCGCCAAGCGACTTCACGGTGAAGGCAGTCTTGGCGGTCTTCGAGGTGGTGGTAGCACCTGTCATCTCTGTAGAGTTGGGCTCGATGTATTCGCCAGTGGCATAGCTCTTCACGTAGAACTTGCCCGAACCTGCGTCTTCAAAAGTCCATGCATAGGGAGCAGCCACTACCTTAGCACCCCACATGGGCTGGCTCTGCGAGCCGGTGCTGTAGATGTAGCTTCCCTGGCAGTAGTCGGCTGAGGGGCCTGATACGATGTAGTAAGTCTTACCGGCTTGCACCTGTATCATCTTGGCGGTGTATGCCTCGATAGCGGCTTTCACTTCGTCCTCGGTGGTAGCAGCATTGACGGCTGTCTTGAAGGCTTCGCGGTCGGCCGTGGCGTACTGTCCGGGATTGGTACCCTCTTGTGTGTTCTTGAGCATGCTGAGAGCCTTTGTCTGTGCCTGTCCTAAGGCATCCATGGGCACGTATTCAAAACGATATTGACAACCTTCGTCACCTGTTGTTGTGCCGCTGCCCCAGTTGTAGAGCTTGTAGGAAGGACCATCCTGACTAGTGTTAAATTGTGCCGTACCACTAACAATGATATAGAGATCGTCTTGGCCATCGATAGCTTTGATGGTCCAGTCGCTACCTTTATCAGCAGCTACGCTGACATACTGTTTGGGGTTGCCCGTAGTAGTGGTAGCCGAGATGGAGGTGCCATCCATGTTGATAATCTTGTAGGTACCAGCGGTAGTACCTGCCTCGAAGCGCCACAGGAGTGCTTCTTCGTAGGGAGAGGTAGCATCCTTGGTATTGGTGATACCTTGTCCCGAGCCGTTGGAAGTGATGGAGAGCCCGCTGCGTTTTGGCGTAAAGATACGGTACCACTTAGGGCTTGCTTCTGTAGAAGCCTGCACCTCGTCAGCCATAGCTGGCTGTGCTGCGCCAAGCCCAGTCAGTGCCAGTGTGGCAACAAGTGCCTTTAAGTAACTTTTCTTCATAATTATTGGTATATTTGTTAGATGATTGTTTTAAGGAAGGAGGAGGGGTAACTATTTATAGGAAGTGGGGGCGAAGCGTCTCGCTTCGGCTATCTGTGCGAAGGCTCGATGCCGAGCGTAGATATGAATATTATTGAAATAACGACGTTTCGGGGCATCGAGCCCCTCTCGCTGTTCCGAAGCGAGACGCTTCGCCCCCACTTCCTATGAATAACAGGTTAATAACCTCCTATAAAGCATTATTTGGAATTACCTTAAAATAAGGACGTCCATCTGTTAGATAAAGTGCATACTCTCCCTCTCTGCAATGTCGCAGATTTCGTGCTATATAATTTACCACTTTGTAATAATGTGAATCATTACGAATAATCCTATCGAATGATTCATGCTGCCATATAGAACCTTGCATAGAGCACACCTTGTTTATCTCATGCGCTGTATACGATTTTATACTAGCCATTATATCTTGTATCTGCCAATCGTTAAGTGGCTCTATAAGCAAATGTACATGATTCGGCATAATTACATAGTCGTGTATGTGATAGTGCGAATGATCAAAATGATGCAAACTATCTATCACTATTTTTCGGACCTCATATTGTGCCAATATACATTGTCCCAAACATCGATCGTACAAACTATTCTCAAGATTCGCTTTGTATTTTTCAAAATCCTCTGCTACTTGTTTGATTATTATGCTATCATGACTGGCAAGCCATTTATTTACAGCATTTTTAAATTCGCTTACAGCCGTAGGCGGCATGGAATCTGCCAATCTAAATGTGACAAAGAATATTTTACCCTCTCGATGCCAATGCGGCAAGTCTCCTTGTGTAATATGCATCAATATTTACTTGATTTGAGGAGTTTTCCAAAAGGAAATGGGGGCGAAGCGTCTCGCTTCGGCTATCTGCGCGAAGGCTCAATGCCTATAACAGATAATACCTATTCTTAATATCACTACCCCTTCTTCCCACCTAGCACGGAATTAGGGTCGAATTTGGAGATAGCGTCGCGCATGGCGGTATCGCCCTTGAGATTTTCAAACTTATAATAATCCATGAAGCCCATGTTGCCTTCGCGCAAAGCTTGGGCAAGAGCCTTGGGCACCTCTGCTTCAGCTTGTATTACTTCGGCACGAGCCTGCTGAGCCTTAGCCTTCATCTCTTGCTCGGTGGCTACGGCCATAGCACGACGCTCCTCAGCCTTGGCCTGAGCAATGTTCTTGTCGGCATTGGCTTGATCCATCTGCAAGGTGGCACCGATATTCTTACCTACATCGATATCGGCAATGTCGATTGAGAGAATCTCATAAGCCGTACCCGCATCAAGTCCCTTAGAGAGGACTAGTTTGGAGATAGAGTCTGGATTCTCTAGCACCTGTTCATGCGTTTCTGCAGAACCAATAGACGATACGATACCCTCGCCCACACGAGCTAGAATAGTATCTTCGCCAGCACCACCCACGAGCTGATGAATGTTGGCGCGCACTGTCACACGAGCCTTGGCGATAAGCTGAATACCATTTTTGGCTACGGCAGCCACAGGCGGAGTATCAATCACCTTTGGATTGACACTCGTCTGCACAGCCTCGAACACATCACGACCTGCAAGGTCGATGGCTGTGGCTTTCTCAAAAGAGAGGTCGATATTGGCTTTCGAGGCTGACACGAGGGCATGCACCACACGCTGCACATGACCGCCCGTCATATAGTGAGCTTCGAGATTGTCGCGTGTCACGGTGCGAAGGCCTGCCTTGTGAGCTTCAATGAGGCTAGGCACAATCACGTTGGGCGGTACGTTACGGATACGCATCAAGAAAAGCTGAATAAGAGAAATCTTTACACCCGATACTTTGGCACTAAGCCAAAGAAAGAATGGCACAAAATGAAAAAAAATACTGAGGCATACAATGGCTACCACCACAACGACGGATATAACCACGGGATCATTGATAAACATACGCTTTTGTTTTTCTTGGCACAAGATAGCGCTTAGAAGGTAAGACGATGTTTACTTACTACATAGCTCCGCTGCCTATCTTATGAGCAATTTAGGGTGAATAAAATTGTTATTTTTAGGCCACGTTGTACGGATTTTTAGAGGCTCATTCCTCTGGATATTCTGCACGCAATGTACCAACTGCAAATATAGGAATTTTCGGACGTAATGTCCAAATTTTTTGAACTTAATTGGTGCTCATCGGCGGCAAATGTGACCACTCTTACAAAACAGAGGAATAGTTGTGTACAACTTATACACTGTCTCTGCTACACACCTCGCACGTGCGCTTTACCCATCAAATTGATGCCATTGCTCTTCCTTGACAATCATGGCAAATTACTACATATTTTGTTAAAAGACAGAGAATGCTTTGGATGCGCGCGTTTTTATTGTACTTTTGTACGAAATTAGCCTTATTGGGCCTCTTTTCATACAAACCCGAAAGAAATGAGCAAGAAAAAAAAGATACGTTCGGCAGGAAAATTTGCCACCATCACCACAGGAATTAGCACTACACTCGTGCTCGTACTTCTAGGCATGATAGTACTCTTTGTAAGCATCGGCAACAATTTTAGCCGACAGCTACGCGAGGGGCTTTTCGTGGAGGTGATGCTCAACGACAGCATATCTCACCACGACCTTCTAGCCGTGCAATCTCACTTACGCCATGCCCCCTATGCTAGGGCTGTGAGCTACAAGTCGAAACTGCAGGGTATTGCTGAAATGAACGAAGCCCTTGGGGGCGACATGGGCGAATTTCAGGGCTCTAGCCCTATCCCCGCAGAGTTTGAAGTTTATCTTAAAGCCGACTATGCCAACCTCGACAGCCTAAAACGCTACGAAGGGGATATGCAAAAGTTGCAAGGCGTGACGGAAATAAACTATCCGCGCGACATCATGCAGAAACTTGACCGCACGATTCCTTCGGTGAGCATCATTCTGCTCGTGGTGGCAGCCTTGCTAGCCGTGGTATCATTCTCGCTCATCAACAATACTATCCGCATGAGCGTGTATGCTCGCCGATATAGCATCCACACAATGAAACTAGTTGGAGCTAGTTGGGGTTTCATTCGCCGTCCCTTTATATGGCAAGCTCTACGCATTGGTATTGTGGCAGCCGTAATAGCCGGTGGTCTGCTCGGTGCTGCGCTCTACTATCTGCGCTTTGAAGCTGGCACAGGCGACATCTATTTCAATCAACTCGTCACGCCAGACGTGTGGATATATACCATTGGTACCATCTTTGCCTGTGGCATCGTTCTGACAGTGCTCTGTGCCTTCTTCTCCGTGAACAAACACCTGAGAAATAAGACAGTGGTGTAATAGAGAGAGTGATGATGTGGCCGACTTGTTGCACGGCGGCACTGCAGAAAAGTAAACACCACTGAAGCCCCACGCTCCATCCTTTCTGCCAAGACGCGACGCGTCAGCTACAAAAAAGAAATCTCCAATTTCCTTTATAGCAAACAAACAACAAAATATACATAACGCACACAATGAAAACTACTGCCAAGAAAGTGTTCGCTTTTGATCGCACGAACTTCATCCTCCTAGCCATCGGTATGGCCGTGGTAATCGTCGGCATGATTTTAATGTCGGGCTCGGGTTCCAACGAATCAACATTCAATACCGCCATCTTCGACGCACGCCATGTAAAGGTGGCTCCCGCCGTAGCCCTCTTTGGCTACCTTTTCATCATCTATGCCATCGTGCGCCGCCCCCGAGACAAGCAAAGCACAAAGGAAGAAACTACGAATGAAAATAACTTTACAAAAGAAATAAATTAAGATTATTGAGCTACGACACCTCACAAAGGTAACTCCATATCAATCTTTCTCATAAACCCATAACACAAGATAAAGAATGAATACCCTCCAAGCCCTTATCATGGGGCTTCTGCAAGGACTCACAGAATATCTCCCCGTGAGTAGCAGCGGACACCTCACCATAGTTTCTGAACTCTTCGGCATCGACGGCGAAAGCAATATGACTTTTACCATTGCCGTACACGTGGCCACCGTACTTAGCACCCTCGTCATTCTCGGCAGCGAAATAGGGAAAATTCTCAAGGGCATGTGTAGCCCTCTCTCCCCTCGCTCTCTCAAGGGCAACGGAACCTTCCTCAATCGTCTCAACCCAGACCAACGCTACGTGCTCAATATCCTTGTATCGATGATTCCCATCGGCATTGTGGGCGTATTCTTCAAGGACCAGGTGGAAGATATCTTTGGATCAGGTCTGCTCGTAGTGGGCATCTGTCTTCTCCTGACGGCCGCTTTACTCACATTCTCCTACCTGGCCCGTCCGCGTCAACGCGAGAACATCTCGCTCAGCCATGCCTTCATCATAGGTTTAGCACAAGCAGTAGCCGTGCTCCCCGGCCTCAGTCGTTCGGGTAGCACCATTGCCACAGGATTGCTCCTCGGCAATAAAAAAGAGAAGTTGGCACAATTTTCCTTTCTCATGGTAATCCCCCCCATTTTGGGCGAAGCACTGCTTGACGTGCTCAAGATGGTGAAGGGTGAAGAAGCCACAGGAGGTATCGATACGCTTCCCCTCATCGTAGGATTCGTTGCAGCATTTATCTCAGGATGTGCAGCATGTAAATGGATGATAGGTATCGTCAAGAAGGGAAAACTCATCTACTTTGCCTACTATTGCGCCATTGTCGGCGTAGCATCCATCGTCTACTCCTTACTTAAATAAAGCAAGAAAGTTTTTACTTGAAATATCGGATTGGAATCTCGAGAAGACCAATGAACATCCGATATTTTGCTCCACAATATATGGCTAAGAAACAGACCATAGCAGACTATATTCTGCCCCCCGTAGCCTTAGAAGCGCTTTCCACCCCAAACGATGCGCAGCCTCACTTCACAAGCATTGATGTGCTAAAAGACTTCATAGTCCACCCCAATGTGACCACAGAAGATGGCAATCCGCTCATGGGCGGCATCCTGCCCTGCGTCGTGGCTTTTGACAAACCACTCCACATGACCTCATTTCAGCTCGTGGCAAAGGTAAGATGGGTACTATCCCGAGCGCTTGGTAAAAAGAAAATTAAGATAGGCCACGCTGGCACACTCGACCCTTTGGCCACAGGTGTAATGGTTGTTGCCACAGGACGAGCCACAAAACTCATCGAAGAGTTGCAAAGTGGCGTGAAAGAATACTTTGCCACAATCAAGCTAGGAGCTACAACTCCGAGTTTCGATCTAGAACACCCCATTGATCGTACCTTCCCCACTGAGCATATTACCGAGGAAATGATACGTCAAGTGCTCACACAATTTGTGGGCGACATCATGCAAGTGCCGCCCGTATTCTCAGCGTGCAAGATAGAAGGTAAACGTGCTTACGACCTCGCTCGTAGCGGACAAACACAAGAAGAGGTACAGCTCAAAGCTAAACCTTTACACATTGACTGCATAGAGCTTACAGAATGTCACCTTGAACGGCAGGAGATGACCATCCGCGTGGTCTGCTCGAAAGGCACCTATATCCGTGCTTTGGCGCGCGACATCGGCGAAGCCCTCGGAAGCGGAGCTCATCTCACAGCACTCAGACGCTCACGCGTAGGCCACTTTACCCTTGATCGTTGCTTCTCAATCGAAGATTTCACACAACTGATTGAAGCAAAATAGAGGTGCTACAAGGATGATAAAGTGAGAAAGAGGGCTTGTAGTTCTCTTCATAATCGCCTCGCATGCACATTTTCAATCACATCATCAATAAAAACAGGCATTTCCCTATCAGAATAGCCAAAGAAACTCCTCATACCGATATGAAGCTATCACAGTTTAAATTCAAACTCCCTGAAGATAAAATTGCACAATACCCCGCACCCCATCGCGACGAATGCCGCATGATGGTGCTCCACCGAAAAACGGGAGATATAGAACACCTCATGTTTAAAGATTTGCTCACTTTCTTCGACGAAGACGATGTGTTCATATTCAACGATACGAAGGTGTTCCCTGCACGTCTCTACGGCAATAAGGAGAAGACTGGCGCACGCATCGAAGTATTTCTACTGCGCGAACTTAATCAAGAACTCCGCCTTTGGGATGTGCTCGTAGATCCAGCTCGCAAGATTCGCATCGGCAACAAGCTCTATTTTGGTGAAGACAATTCTATCGTGGCCGAGGTAATCGACAATACTACAAGCCGCGGACGTACGCTCCGCTTTCTTTATGACGGCGACCACGAAGAGTTCAAGCGCTCGCTCTATGCCTTGGGAGAAGCTCCTATTCCTCGCTTCATAGGCCGCGAGAGCGAACCCGAGGATTTGGAACGCTTCCAGTGTATCTTCGCCAAAAACGAGGGTGCAGTGACGGCTCCTACAGCAGGTATGCACTTCTCACGCGAAATGATGAAGCGCATGGAAATTAAGGGTATTAAAGAGGCTTTTATTACGCTCCATTGCGGCCTTGGCAACTTCCGCAATACCGATGTGGAAGACCTTACCAAGCACAAGATGGACTCGGAACAGATGTTTGTAGGCGAAGCATGCTGCAACATTGTCAATTCTGCCAAAGATCAAGGTCATAAAATCCTGGCCGTTGGTACTACCGTACAACGTGCCATTGAAGCTTCATGCAGCACGGACAATCGCATAAAGGAGTTTGAAGGATGGACAAACAAGTTTATCTTCCCTCCCTACGAGTTCCACGTGGCTGATGCCATGCTCTCCAATTTCCACCTCCCTTACTCCACCCTGCTCATGCTCACTGCTGCATTCGGTGGCTACGATGAGACAATGAATGCTTACAACGAGGCACTGAAGCACGACTATAAGTTTGGTCCTTTCGGTGATGTGATGCTTATCATTGATTAATCACAGTCTCCTCTCTTCTTAATTCTTAATTTATAGCGAGGCGAAGCTCCCCTCCAAGTAGCTTCGCCTCGCTGTTTTTATAAATACTTAGATTCTGAAATATCTAGCGTTTCTCTTGTGTCTATAAAAAGGCTGATATATTGAATTTTTGTTTTAACCTGAGTTATATATAAAAAGAAGGGCTAGAAGTATTAGAAGCCCCCACACGAAAAATATGCTCTACCTCTCTCTCGGCACTAACCTAGGCAACCGCCTTCACAATATCGAACAAGCCACGCAACTCATAGCCCAGCGCATAGGTCGCGTAGTAAAGACTGCCACACCCATACAGACCGCTCCCGTAGGGTTCAGCTCAGATAACCAATTTCTCAATACAGCCATAGCGGTTGAAACCTCGCTCTCTACCACCGACATACTACGTATAACGCAAGATATTGAGCGAGATATGGGGCGCACACAGAAAAGCGTAGATCATACCTACCACGACCGCATTATCGATATAGACCTGCTCCTTGTCGACCACCACGTGATTCATAACGAATCTCTCTCTTTGCCTCATCCAGAGCTAACCAACCGTCTCTTTGTGCTCGAACCCCTAGCCGAAATAGCTCCTACTTTAATACATCCTCTTTACGGCAAAACCATCAGCGAACTTTTTGCCTTACGCAAGCGATGCTCTATTGAACTCTTAACCTCCGCTCAATGTACGAAGCAGACCCTTCAAGCGATTAATCATCTTTTGCCACAACTGTCAGCTTCAGCCAATCAACTATCCCTCGAAAGCCTTCAACAACTAGAAAGTGCAGACAATATCAACCGAATGGTGTACTTACTCCTCAGCACCGAAAATACTGAAAGTACGGACAATCGCATCATCGGCACTGCCACCCTATGTCTGTGTCCGCTGCTCACTGGCACAAAAGCATGGATAGAAGACGTCGTAGTAGATGCTAATGAACGCGGAAAAGGCTACGCCCGTATTCTACTCGAACACTTGATTTTCCAGGCACGACAGCGTGGTGCCGATAGTGTAAACCTTACTTCTCGACCCTCGCGCATAGCCGCCAATAGACTTTACCAATCGCTAGGTTTCCAACTTCGGGAAACAAACGTATATAAAATGGACATTGCATTATCTAGCCTAACGGACAGATAATACCCATACAACGAAAGATTCAACTTTCTATATTCTTAAATTCCTATAATAGTTTGTAACTTTGCACTCCAAACGATATTAACGCTTTGGGGCTTCTCAGCGTACGCTTACACCTTCAGTACGCATCTTCACAAAGCACAGACAGACAAAACAAATGGATTTACTACACATTGTGACGCAGATGCTAATGATATTTGGCATCGTAATGGTGGGACTTTTTGCTGCAAAGCGAGATTTATGGTCGGGCGATCTTGACCGAAAACTCTCCGTCTTCATCATGAATATTTCCATGCCTGCACTTATTTTGGCCTCTGTGATGGGAAAAGATCTCGCTTTTGAAAATTCCGAACTCATTGCGCTTGGCATCGTAGCAGTGGTCAACTATGTGGTGCTTATCGGTCTAGCCTATCTCATTCCCCACATATTTAAGGTGAACAAGTCGCGCTTAGGAATCTTCCGCTTCATGCTTGCCTTTGGCAATGTGAGTTTTATTGGCTATCCCGTGTGCGACGCAGTGTTCGGTCCAAAAGCTGTATTCTGTGCTTCCGTACTCAATATTCCGTTTAATCTCTTAGTGTTTACCATCGGTGTGTCCTTTATCAATGGTGGCAAAGCCAAGAGTGCCTTCTCGCCAAAACTGATTCTTTCGCCATGCGTCATAGCCTCGCTCATAGCTGTGGTTATTGCTATTGCACGCATTAAAATGCCCACTCCCATAGGAGAATGGTTTCATCTGCTAGGCGACCTCACCACACCTTGCGCCTTGCTCATCATCGGTTCGAGCCTTAGCCACATCCCCGTGAAAGACATGTTTGGCAATCGTTTCGTCTATTCCATGACGCTGCTACGACTCATCGTCCTCCCTCTAGCCGTAGGAGGCGTGCTTGCTCTCATGGGAATCAACCCCTTTGTGAGCGATGTAGCCGTTGTACTCAGCGCCATGCCCGTAGCCACCAATGGTATTATGCTCTGCTTACAATATGGACAGGACGAACGCGTAATGACGCAGGGACTTTTCTTCACCACCTTGCTTTCCGTTGTCACCATCCCTCTAGTGGCTTATCTTGCAAGCCTATTTTAATATTGGATTTTCTCATTAGAAATTCTCTATAAAAAATGCACATCGCACCTACCTCAAAATCTAATGCGCGTAAAATACTCCGAAAGTAATAATGAAATATTAAGATTACACCCCTTAACCTAATATATTACTATCTCTGCAGACATACACCTTTAGTACAATATAAAAATCACCCTATACACAGAAGGCTTCAGTTCTAACGAATTGAAGCCTTCTGTATTTGTTATATTAGGTCAGCGGATATTCCCGGTGGGTATTACCCTAATGTCGTATGTTTGTCCATTTCCTTGTTGTAAGCAGTAGAGTGACCCACTTTACCATACACGATCCATATGATGTGGAATACAAATTGGGACAGCATTTATGAAGGGAACGCATCATCTCTGCTTACGAAGCATAAATCTATCTATGTACCCTGTTTGTAATACCTTCTTCTTCCTTCTAATTCCTTTTTCTCCCCTCTGGTGGCTAAGTGAGAAAATTCCTCCCTTTTAAGCAACACACCACGCCTATATAAATACACGCGCGCGCGAGGCAAAATCACCTCGTTATGCGTTCAAAATCAGTCTATCCTATCGGTCTTTATCCATAGAGTCTATCGGTCTTTATCGTTAGCACCTAACGGTCTTCATCGTTAACACCTATCGGTCTTCATCGTTAGAGTACTAAGATTTAAGCCGTAGAAACAGCTTAATCTTCATCGTCAAAATTACTAATCGTATATAGTCTATATATACACAAAGAGTGTGCACAGAGAAACCATGCACACTCTTATTTTTATCAAGTATAACTCATTTCAAAAATAGGAGAATGAGCTATGCAGATTCTTTATTAGAGCTGAGGACCAGCGGCAACGAGAGCCTTACCAGCTTCGTTAGTCTCGTACTTCTTGAAATTCTTGATGAAGCGAGCTGCGAGATCCTTAGCCTTCTCTTCCCATACAGAAGCGTCAGCGTAAGTGTCGCGAGGATCAAGAATCTTAGGATCAACTCCAGGAAGTTCAGTAGGAACAACGAAGTCGAAGAAGGGGATAGTCTTAGTAGGAGCCTTATCGATAGAACCATCGAGGATAGCATCGATGATACCACGAGTATCACGGATAGAGATACGCTTACCAGAACCATTCCAACCAGTGTTAACGAGATATGCCTTAGCACCGTTAGCTTCCATCTTCTTTACGAGTTCTGCAGCATACTTAGTGGGGTGCAATTCGAGGAATGCCTGGCCGAAGCAAGCTGAGAATGTAGGAGTAGGCTCAGTGATACCGCGCTCAGTACCAGCAAGCTTAGCAGTGAAGCCTGAGAGGAAATAGTACTGTGCCTGCTCAGAAGAAAGAATAGATACGGGAGGAAGTACACCAAAAGCATCGGCAGAAAGCATGATAACTTGCTTTGCAGCGGGACCCTTGCTGATGGGCTTAACGATGTTCTTGATGTGATAGATAGGATAGCTTACACGAGTGTTCTCAGTTACGCTCTTATCAGCAAAGTCGATCTTGCCGTTAGCGTCAACGGTAACGTTCTCAAGAAGTGCATCGCGCTTGATAGCACCATAGATATCGGGCTCGCTTTCCTTATCAAGGTTGATAACCTTAGCATAGCAACCACCTTCATAGTTGAACACACCATTGTCATCCCATCCGTGTTCGTCATCACCGATGAGCTTACGCTTAGGATCGGTAGAGAGGGTAGTCTTACCAGTACCTGAGAGGCCGAAGAAGATAGCTGAGCTAGTCTCGTCCATGTTGGTATTGGCAGAGCAGTGCATAGAAGCGATGCCCTTGAGGGGGTTGTAGTAGTTCATCATAGAGAACATACCCTTCTTCATTTCACCACCATACCAAGTGTTGATGATCACCTGCTCGCGGCTAGTAATGTTGAATACAACGGCAGTTTCTGAGTTGAGGCCGAGTTCCTTGTAGTTAGTTACCTTAGCCTTAGAAGCATTGTATACGATAAAGTCGGGCTCGAAGCTTTCAAGTTCTTCCTTTGAAGGACGGATGAACATGTTAGTTACGAAATGAGCCTGCCAAGCAACTTCTACGATGAAGCGCACAGCCATGCGAGTTTCCTTGTTGGCACCACAGAAACCATCTACTACGAAGAGACGCTTGTTAGAAAGCTCCTTCTTAGCGATTTCCTTAACGGCTTCCCAAGCTTCCTTAGAAGCGGGCTTGTTGTCGTTGGGATATTCGGGAGTAGTCCACCATACTGTGTCCTTAGAATTTTCGTCCATTACGATGAACTTATCCTTAGGAGAACGGCCGGTGTAGATACCTGTCATTACGTTTACGGCGCCGAGCTCAGTCTCTTGGCCTTTCTCGAAACCTTCGAGGCCTGCCTTAGTTTCCTCTTCGAAAAGTTGCTCGTAAGAGGGGTTGTGCACGATCTCAGTAACACCGGTAATACCGTACTTGGTCAAATCTAATGTTGCCATAATGATTTATTGAATTATAAAATAAATTGGTTTACTTGTTTGGGCTTGGATGAGCAGCGAATACGCTACATTTCCTTTACCGCAGCAAAAGTACGAAAAAGTTGGTGCAAATGGAAAGTTTTAACGCATTTTATTTTCACTCTTTCCGTGGCGTTTGCGCTTTGACATTTGCTGTTGGCAGTTTGTAGGGTTAGGGAGCGAAAAATGCTTATTCTTTACTCATTTTATATAGGAAATGAGCGATTCCGTCTTCTTCGTTAGAAAGCGTAACATAGTCGGCCTCGGCACGCACTTCTGGTGCGGCATTAGCCATAGCCACTCCGCATCCGGCATAGCGAAGCATGGAAAGGTCATTGTAACCATCACCAAATGCGAGCAGGTCTGTGCGGTTCATGCGGAGGTGGGCGAGAAGACGCTCAAGGCTTTTGGCCTTATCTATACCAAGGGGAACGAGTTCCACAAAGAAAGGAGCGGAACGATATACGTCCATAGTGCCCTCAAGCATTTTACTCAGGTCGGCTTCGGCATGCACCATGGCTTCGGGCTCTCCTGTGAGGAGGAGTTTGGTAGGCTGCGATTCGATGGCTTCAAGTAAATTGGTTACAGAGCGAATTTTCATCTTGTTGATGCGGCTTTCTTCTATAACATAAGGGTCATCAGGAAGTTCAGTCACTATTTCAGAACCTACATAACCCAAAAGTGCATAGCGATGTGTGCGAGCATACTGATGAATAAGTGACACAGCATCATGAGGTAGGTGGCTGGAATAGAGTTCCTTACCCGTACTTATATCTACTATTTTTCCGCCATTATATGAAAGAATATACCCACCTTTTTGGGGCATTTCTAGACATTCTGCTACTGGCATGATGCCGTAAGTAGGACGTCCAGATGCAAGCACAAGCACAGTGCCTTGACTTTCAACTTGGAGCAAGGCTTGGCGAGTGAGAGGAGTAACTTCTTTATTATGATTAGTGAGTGTTCCGTCGAGGTCGAGGGCTATTACAGAGTACATTCTTTGAATTTTATTAGATAATTAGGGAGATGAAGTGATATTAGGTAGCCACAGAAAAGAAAATTTACTTTCTTACCTTTCGATTTTTTTAAAGGATAGCCTTATCACCTCATAACTTCTTATTATTCCCTATAATTTTAAAAATAGTCTCCATTCACACGTTGAACTTCCCACATCACGATGCCAGCCGTAACGCTTACGTTCATAGAGTGTTTGGTTCCATATTGGGGTATTTCAATGGCTTGATCGCAAGCGTCTACCACGTCTTGTCTTACTCCTTTTACTTCATTGCCCATTACGAGTGCATAGCGGCGATGAGGCTCAAAACTGAAAGTGCCAAGTTTGAGGCTGCCCTCTACTTGTTCTACTGCCAATACTGTGTAACCTTCCTTCTGCAGTAAAATAACTGCTTCTAGGGTATCATCGAAGTGGCGCCAACTAACGGAATTTTCTGCTCCAAGAGCTGTCTTATGAATTTCAGCCGATGGTGGGGTAGCAGTAATACCACACATATAAACAGCTTCCACACGGAAAGCATCTGCCGTGCGCAATACGCTTCCCACATTGTGAAGCGAACGCACATTGTCGAGTACCATCACTAGAGGAAGTTTTTCAGCTTGGTGAAATGTTTCTACATCGATGCGGTTGAGGTCTTCTACCGTAAGTTTTCTCATTTTGGGGATTACTTTCTTGCTACTAATGTTATTTTATTCTTGTTGTTATCGACAGTATATTCGTTTGAATATAGGGTACAACTTTTCTTTTTGTCGTCGGCGAAGTTACGAAAAAGCCGTGGATAACCATGTTTATACCACGTGGAAAATGTGTTGAAGTCAATGTTAACAAAACTCGTTTCTGAGATAAATAAAGCGCTCTATCGTTATCCACGAGTTAACAATCTTATTCGCAGTTAATCACCATTCCTTTCCACTATTTTCTCCCCCTTTCCATATACTTTTTTTCTACTCATGGATGTTTTCCACGAGGTGTTTATAAGTAAATTTTACTCCCTTACATCTTTACATATATGAGAGGAAAATAGCGAATATACAATGTTGAAAACGATGTAGAAAAATCTCGTCTTAATGGGGATAACTTCATGACCAAATATATTCCTTACAAAGTATTCACATTTTCCACAGACTACTATACCCACCATAGGATTCATCTCTTTTTTCTATAGAGTAAAAAGAAAAGAAAGAATAGTAAGATTATAAAGTGAAAGCAGAACGTGTGGAAAAACTCAGGGATTGTGGTAAAAAATCGTACTAGTGATTGTATAGGTAAAAGAGATGACAGGCATTCGAGCCATTGAGTGCTTCCTCTAGCTTTGTGTGTAATGTGCTACTTCCTTGTTGATTCTTTAAAAGTCCCTTTACCATGAACACTTTCAATGGGAAAGTAAAACGAGTGAAGAAAAAAGGTAAAACCAAAAACATTTCCGTAACTTTGCATGATTCATCACGTCACATCATTTTAATCGCCCCATCGTGGGGTTGCACTTCATGAACGAAAGCATACAGATAAAAGGAGCAAGGGTAAACAATCTTAAAAACATCAGTTTGGATATTCCGCGCGATAAACTCATCGTGGTGACTGGCCTTTCGGGGTCGGGCAAATCATCGTTGGCCTTCGATACGCTTTATGCAGAAGGTCAACGACGCTACGTGGAGAGTCTTTCGGCTTATGCTCGCCAATTTTTGGGACGTATGCATAAGCCTGAATGCGACTATATAAAAGGCATGCCACCAGCCATTGCTATCGAACAAAAGGTGACAAGCCGCAATCCGCGATCGACTGTGGGTACAAGCACTGAGATTTATGAATACTTACGCTTGCTATTTGCCCGTGTGGGGCATACCTTTTCTCCTGTGAGCGGTGTTGAAGTAAAGCGCAACACGGTGCAAGATGTTGTAGATTGTATGCTCTCCTATTCTGAGGGTACGAGATTCACTGTACTTGCTCCCATGCGTGTGCGTCCGGGAAGAAATTTCGTAGAGCAACTACAGATTGATATGCAGCAAGGGCTCTCGCGTATCGATATTGATGGTGAGATGGTGCGCATGGAAGACTTTTTGGAACAGATTGAGAAAGGTGAAGTGTGTGTGGATATGGATTTACCTCAACAAGAGAATACAAATACCACTGTAAAGCACTTGCAATTGTCTGACATATCTTTACTCATCGACCGAATGGCTGCGGGAAAAGATAAATCCATATTATCGCGTTTGGCTGATTCGGCCGAGACAGCCTTCTTTGAAGGGGATGGTACATGTATGCTTCGCTTTTATCCTGCACGCATTGTCCACACTTTTTCCACACGCTTTGAAGCCGATGGTATCACCTTCCGTGAGCCTGACGATAATATGTTTTCGTTTAATTCGCCAGTGGGAGCTTGTGAGCGTTGCGAGGGATTCGGCCGAGTGATGGGAATTAGCGAGCATCTCGTTGTGCCCGACACCTCGAAGAGCATTCATGATGGTGCCGTGATGTGTTGGCGCGGCGAGAAGATGGGTTTGTGGAAAGACGAGTTTATTCGCCGTTGTGCGCGCAAAGGCATTGACTTTCCCATTTTTGAGCCTTATTATAAACTCACACATAAACAGAAGGACATCCTCTGGCATGGCGATAAAGCCGAACAACAACTTCCTGAGGATGAGCAAGTGAGTATAGATGCCTTCTTCCGCATGCTCGAACGCAATCAGTATAAAATACAATATCGCGTAATGTTGGCGCGCTATCGTGGCCGTACGGAGTGTCCTGTATGTCATGGATCGCGCTTGAAGCCTGATGCTGAATATGTGCACGTAGATGGACATTCCATTACTGAACTTGTGCGTATTCCCATTAAAGAACTTCTTCCGCTGATGGAGAATATTCAGCTCTCGGAGCACGATGCCACCATTGCCAAACGATTGCTTACGGAAATACGCAGTCGACTGAATTTTCTTAAGGAAGTGGGGCTTGACTATCTCACACTCGACCGCTTAAGCAATTCTCTCTCGGGCGGTGAGAGTCAACGCATCAATCTAGCCTCTTCGCTAGGCTCTTCGCTCGTAGGTTCGCTTTATATTCTTGACGAACCGAGTATAGGACTTCATCCGCGTGATACGGAGCGTCTCATTCACGTGCTCAAGGCATTGCGTGATTTGGGCAATACGGTGATTGTCGTGGAACACGACGAAGAAATCATGCGTGCTGCTGATTACTTAATAGATATTGGTCCTGAAGCTGGAAGGCTAGGAGGACAGGTCGTGTACAATGGGCCTTACTTTTCCACAGAAGCCGAATTGCAGAAGCAGATAGGTGTAAAGGCTGATGCTAAAACAGGATTGTATCAATCGCACACTCTCAATTATTTATACGGCAAGGAGGTCATACCTCTTCCGCCATCGCGTAGACAGTGGAATCGTAGCATCGTGGTGGAAGGTGCTAGAGCCAATAATCTCAAAGGTATCAATGTGGAGTTCCCGCTCAATGTGATGACAGTGGTGACGGGAGTGAGTGGATCGGGAAAGTCTACTCTTGTGCGTGATATATTCTATCGTGCCATGAAACGTGCCAAGGATGAGGTAGCCGATCGTCCAGGCGAGTTCATTCGTTTATCGGGGGATATTGAAGCAGTACAAGCTGTAGAGTTTGTCGACCAAAACCCGATAGGTCGTTCTTCGCGTTCGAATGCCGTTACCTATGTTAAAGCCTATGACGAAATACGCAAACTCATGGCAGCCCAGCCGCTAGCTCGACAGATGGACTATACGCCAGCCTACTTTTCTTTTAATGCAGAGGGTGGACGTTGCGAAGAGTGTAAGGGCGAGGGCACGGTGAAGGTTGAGATGCAGTTTATGGCCGACCTTGTATTAGAGTGCGAATCGTGTCATGGCAAGCGTTTCAAAAGCGATGTGCTCGAGGTGCGTTATGAGGGAAAGAACATCTACGATATATTGGAGATGACTGTGAATCAAGCCATGGAGTTCTTCACTGAGCATCAACAGACAAAGATCGTCAACCGTCTGCGTCCACTTCAAGAGGTAGGTCTAGGATATATCAAGTTGGGGCAAGCCAGTTCTACGCTATCAGGCGGTGAAAATCAGCGTGTGAAGTTGGCCTACTATTTGGGGCTTGAGCGCTCTGTTCCTACACTTTTTATTTTCGACGAGCCCACTACTGGTCTTCATTTTCATGATATCAATCGTCTGCTTCATGCCTTTAACGCTCTGATAGAGCGCGGCCATACCATCGTTATTATAGAGCACAATCTCGATGTTATAAAGTGTGCCGACCACGTAATCGACCTCGGTCCTGAAGGAGGAAGAGAGGGCGGACAACTTGTGGCAGCAGGTACTCCTGAGGAAATTGTGAAGGAAGGAAAAGGCTATACGGCAAAATATTTAAAAAATCTCCTCTAGGCGGCAACATAGCAACCTCGGTCGAAACATCAGCGAAAATGATTAGAAAAGTCGAGTAAACTCGCAGAAAAATTAAAAAAATGAATCTACACGATTACATTGCTCAACAGATCCTTCCGTGCTATGCCCATTTCGATGCGGCTCACCGACTCGACCACGTAGAGAGCGTGATGAAACGCAGCGTAGAGATGGCTCAGCACTATCCCCAAGTAAATGTCATATTGGTGGAAGTAGCTGCAGCTTATCACGACTTAGGCCTATGTGAAGGGCGCGAGCATCACCACCTCGTCTCGGGACGCATCGTCAGATCCGATGTGCAGCTTCGGCAATGGTTTACCGAGGAAGAAATAGAAATCATAGCCCAGGCTGCCGAAGATCATCGCGCTTCGGCCCACCATCCGCCGCGTAGCATTTATGGATGCATTGTGGCCGAGGCCGACCGACAAATCAATCCCGACACCGTGATTCGTCGAACTCTTCTCTATGGCCTCGACCACTATCCAGCGCTTACTAAAGAAGACCACTATCAGCGCGTCAGAGTTCATCTCATGGAGAAGTATGGCAAGAAAGGCTACCTAAAACTCTATCTCCCTGAGAGCCCCAATGTAGCCCCCTTGAAAGAACTCCGCACCATCATCGAGAACGAAGCACAACTCCGCCAAAAATTTGAAGAAGTGTGGCAAAGCACTTCGCGATAATCCCCACAAAGAGAATTATTTTCATCATGTTCCACTCACTATCTTCATTTTCCTACCGCCTGCTTCGCTGGGTGCGACGATTTCGCCACCGCTGCGGCTACGGAATTCATTCGCCCTTTGCATTCAATTTTGTAACGGGCGTGGTCTATGAGCGTGGAACATATTATGCCTATCCTACCTTGCGTAGTTATTTTCTGAAGCACCGCGCTTCTACCTCTCTTCGTCTCAAGGATTTGCTTCTCCTCTTCCGTATAGCTAACTATCAGCACCCACGCTGTTGTTGGATAGCCCCTACAGAAGGAAGCGAATTGGTGCGCCGTTTTATGGAAAAGGGAAGTAGTCAGACTCTATACGTGCGAAGCCCACAGCCACCCGCTGAGGCCAATCTCCTATATATATACAAGGGGTGGGAAACTCGTCAAGTAGAACTCATGGAAGCCCTATCTCTAGGCGGACTGCTCATTGTAGGCCGCACAGAGGGAGCCTCAGCCCAAGCTTGGCAATCGCTCCAGAGACATCCCCAAGCGAGGGTAAGTTTCGACTTAGGTGACTTTGGGCTCGTGTTCTTCCGTCCAGAACTACAAAGGCAGAGTTATGTGATAAATTATTTTTAGCAGAAAGTTAGCTTTATGGGAAAAAACAACATTTCTTCGTTTCTTTCTAGCAAAACGTAAGAACAACTAATAGATGATTTATCTAAAAAAATATGATATATACCAAAACAGGTGACCAAGGCACCACCTCGCTCCCCACAGGCGAACGCGTGGAAAAGCATGCTCCAATAATATGCTTCTATGGTATGCTTGACGAACTGAGCTCTCGTCTAGGGTTGCTTGCATCTTTACTTCGTGAGCAGAGCTACTTGTCAAGTGTGAAGGCCGACATAGTGTTGATAGAAAATGTCCAACAAATCCTTTTTCGTTGGGCCTCGCTACCGCAGCCTGTAAAGTCTTGCCACAATGATGTCACGCAGCTAGAGCACTCCATCGATGAGATTCATCGCTTGGTGAGTGGAATCTTCAAGGGATTTGTCCTCCCCGGAGGCAACGTGGTGGCAGCCGAGATTCACATTGTGCGCTGCAGCGTGCGCCGCTTTGAGCGTGAACTCTATGCCTTGCTGCCTGAGTTTTCCACCACAATGACCAAGGCGCTAGAAGAAACGGGAGCATTCATCCTAATCAACAGACTCTCTGACTATCTTTACGCGCTAGCTCGAAAAATCAATTATTTAACAGGATATGATGAAAAAAAAGCGCAACTTTAATGTTCCATTTATGGAAAAAGAGTATTTTTGCGCGCAATTACGCTCATTGTCGGGAATTAGCTTCCTGCAGTTTCTTGGCGCTCGAAGCTAGGAACAGCCCGCTCAGAAGCGGTAGTAACACCAATAATATAACCTCAAACTCACAATAACTATGTATTGGACATTGGAATTGGCCTCGAAGCTCGAAGATGCCCCTTGGCCTGCAACGAAAGATGAATTGATAGACTATGCCATGCGCTCGGGTGCTCCGATGGAGGTGGTAGAAAACCTTCAGGAACTCGAAGACGAAGGCGAAATATACGAGACTATTGAAGACGTGTGGCCCGACTATCCTACAAAGGAAGACTTTCTCTTCAACGAGGATGAATACTAATCGCTCAAATAAGCTACACAAATAGCTTAAAGCGTTGAATAAAAGCGGTATAGGAATTGTACAACAACATTCCTATACCGCTTTTCCCGTTCTCTTACCCCCAAAAAAAAAACAGTGTAAGCTGAACGCAATGAAGTTTACTTCAATTGCTGAGGTGCAGCCTGTCTTATTAAAATAAACTGCTCAAATCAGAGCATACTGTCTTTGCAACTAAATAGCCATCGTCAGAGTATGTAAAAGAATTTAAGGCGGATTATTTACCCAAATCTACCCCTGCAACATAGATTTGGGTAAATAAACGCCGTATTTTTCTTTTAAATGCAATTAAACCATTACCCTTGCAAGGGTTAAGATATAACGGTATGATCATGACAAACAAACTTGTTGGTAGAGAGCGAGAGTGTCAAGAACTCCACAGAGTGATGGAGTCGGATCGCTCAGAATTTGTTATAGCCTTGTTCCTCTTCAACGAGGATGAATACTAATCGCTCAAATAAGCTACACAAATAGCTTAAAGCGTTGAATAAAAGCGGTATAGGAATTTTTCGGAAAAACTCCTATACCGCTTTTATATTCTAATAAATAAGAAGTAGCAGACCTTTGATTATATATTCTGCATTACTCTATATAAAATGTGAGCACTACCATACCGATGGTAGCACGATCGATGCTTTGGGTAAAGACAAGTTGGGAGGGGTCGGTAATGTCGCGACGATTCTTTTGTAGCACGTTGTTGAGGCCAAAGCAGAATTTGAGTTCGGGAATAAACTTAAAGAAAGGCAAGTACATATCGCAACCCATTCCAGCTTCTAGCATGAGTACGAAGGGCTTGCAGCGGAGTTGGCTCTGTTTAGACGTGATGAGGTCGTACATGGGAGCAATTCCTGTGACCACGTAAGGTCGATAATTATTGAATCGAGGAGCAGATATTTTGAGGTCGATGGGGATGCCGATGAAACACGACTTCATATCTTGCATCTCCGTTCTATCTGTTCCAAGTTCTCGGAATGTGACGTGGCGTGAGCCAAAATGGAGAGAGGGAAGTATACGTAAAGCGAGGTTACTGTTGATTCGCCACTCGCCTAGCACACCAACAGAGAATCCAAAGTTAGTCTGATCGGTCTGTGCCACCCATTGCTGTTGTCCGCCTTCGGCCGAGGAAAGGGCAGTGAGGGGGGGCACATAGCCATTGCCGTCAAGGCGCATGGATTGGTCGTGTGCACCTACGAAGAATCCGTAGTGAAAACGCCGTTCATCAATGAAAGGCTTATTTTGCACACGACGTTGCTGGGCAGCAGTCACGAGGGCTATGCCTAGAAAGAGGGATAATATGAGAAGTCTTCTTTTCAATGTGCTAAAATCAATATACTAATTCCGTTAGTGCGATAATATATAATAACTATCTAGCTCCTATTTTATTGTACTGCGGCTTGTTGCATCTGCAAAAGTAATAAAAGTTTGCTCCTTTGCTTTCTTGTATCGAAGAAATATGTAACTTTGTCGCGCATTCTATGCTTTCCGAGCCTAGCTCGTGCATGGCAAGGAGTGCAGGACAAAACTCAACTCTTTAAACAACAATTTTTTAATTCTACTATTATGGCTTACGTAATTGGTGACGACTGCATTGCTTGCGGTACCTGCATCGACGAGTGCCCCTCTGGCGCAATCTCTGAAGGCGAAAAGTATTCTATCGACCCCAACGTGTGTGTTGACTGCGGTACTTGCGCAGATGTTTGCCCCTCTGGCGCAATCGCTCCGGGTGAATAATATCTCGTCAGCACATCGTCAACTTAACTCACACGGACTGCCGTTATCCTTGCCTTGCGTATTTGGATGCGGCAGTTCTTTTATGTATATTCTGTTTGCGTTGCCATGATGGTCATTATAATCAATTCACGCTATATGCATTCACGCATTTCAGTTTTTCGCCTTTGCTTTCTATTCTTTTGCTTTATCATTTTTGCATCTTCCGCTTTTGCTCGTTTGCAATCCGAGGTTGAGGCTTTTCGGTTGCGCCCCGTGCCCGACAGTATATTCACGCTTATGCAAGGTCGCTCTTATCCACAAGGATGTATGGTAAAACGCAGCGATTTGCGTTATGTAGAAGTGCTTCATTATGATGCACAGGGCAGGGTAAAGCGTGGCGAACTAGTGTGTCATCGCAGTATAGCGGCTGACCTCGTGAGCATCTTTCGCGAACTCTATAAAGCTCGCTATCCTATAGAAAGCATGCGCCTTATTGATCGCTATGGAGCCGATGATGAGCGGTCGATGACAGCCAATAATACTTCGGCGTTCAACTATCGCCATATTGCTGGCACTTCGCGTCTTTCTAATCATAGTTGGGGGCGTGCTATTGATGTGAATCCGCTATACAATCCGCTAGTGGCTCGGGGAGGCACCGTGGTGCAACCTCGAGCAGGGCGTAGATGGGCTAATCGTTCGCGAAAGTCGCCTTATCGTATTGTACAAGGCGACTTGCTCTATCGCCTCTTTCGCCAACATGGATTCTCTTGGGGCGGTAGTTGGAAGAAGCGGAAAGATTATCAGCATTTTGAAAAGTAAGTTTCCTCTCTATTTTTTTATAGGGACTCGCATTTGAAAACCCCTAAATCTTCAGTTTAGGGGTTTTCAAATGCGGGGTTGCATAGCTATCCTTGATTTTCGATGTACTTCTTGATGGTTTCCTGACAGACATTTCCGACTGATGACACAAAGTAACCATCTGTCCAAAATGTGTTTTCCTTGTAAAATACATGTCTAAGGTAATTTTCATGTTTTTTCCAAATGGCAATTGTTGACATTTGTTTTAGCCTCCTTACGATTTGCAACGGAGATAGTTTTGGTTCGCTACATATCATCATGTGAATATGGTCTTTGTCGGTTTCCATGACCTCAATGTTAAAGTCTGATAGGTTCTGCGTGATTTGCTTCATGTCATATTCCACTGCTCCAATGATTAGCATCTTCCTGTATTAGCATACAAATATCACGTGATATATGATGAGAAACTTCGATTGGTTCTTTGAAATGTAATCTATCTGTATAATGGTCTCATTTTAAGATTTCTATAGTAATCAATCTGCTGTTTTTACAATATTGCCTCCTTATCCCCATACTTTCTCCGAGATACGCTTTACAAGTTGTAGTTTTGCCCATTGCTGCTCAACAGTAAGCTTATTACCAATTGCACAAGAGGCGAAACCACATTGTGGCGAGAGCGAAAGACGCTCCAATGGTATGTATTTGGCAGCCTCGTGGATGCGAGCTATAATTCCGTCCTCGTCTTCAAGTTCAGGGCGCTTGGTGGTTATCAGTCCGAGTACCACATGCTTGTCAGGACTAACCTTTGCTAATGGCTCAAAGCCGCCAGAGCGCTCATCGTCGTATTCAAGATATAGCACATCTACATTCTCACGAGCAAAAGCCCAATCGGCTACAGAGTCGTAGGCGCCACTATTAAACCATGTGGAATGATAGTTACCACGACAAATGTGTGTTGCCACTACCAAATCTGCAGGACGACCTTCTATAGCGCGGTTGTTGACAGTTAGTAGCTGTTCTTTTACATCATCGAGGTTGCTACCCAATTCCTTATATCGCTGTAAAGAAATAGAATTTGAACTACCTAAAATTGCTCCCCACGAGCAATCATCAAGCTGGAGATATCTACCTCCTACGGCATAGAACTGACGAATGAAATCCTGGTATACAGCAGCAATATCGTTTATAAGGTCATTGATATTAGGATATATGGCTCTTGTGCCAAGGAAGTTCTTGGGTAGGTTGAGCTGTTGGAATAGCTGTGCTGGTGCAGGAATGGTGAGTTTTGCGATATGCTTATCGTCTTCATATTTCTTTAGCTTCTTATAAGCCTCGATGAATGGATGAGGCTGTGCAGTAAGTTTGCCAGTGAGATAAACTTTGTCAAGACGTGCAGTTTCGCCATTGAAGGCTATATCGCCACCAGGCTCATGGGTAACACCACCAAAGCCCCAAAAGAAATCAAGGTGCCAGAATGTGCGATTAAATTCTCCATCTGTGATGAGGGTATAGCCTAATTTCTTCTGCTTCTCTACCAGTTGTGCTACGTATTCGTCGCGATTGCTATCGTTGAGATTAGCAGGACGAAGAAAACTGCCTACGAAATCAGCTCGCTGTGGAACCTGAATACCATTAATAGTCTTTGTCATGATTGTTGTTTGTTTTGTTGTTATCATTATTTCGTTTGCAAAGGTATGATAGTTGCGTGTTTCGACAAAGAATATTTGGTGAGTTAAGGAAAATATGCTACTTTTGTGCTTGAAAACTTTATAATAACAGAATATTATTCTGCAATAAATGAAATTCTCGGAACTTGATAGTATAGATCGCAAGATATTGCACATCCTTCAAGAGAATAGTACGCTTACAGTAAAAGAACTTGCAATGAGGGTTAATCTCTCAACCTCGCCCACCTTCGACCGCCAAAAGCGATTGGAGCGTGAGGGCTTTATCAAAGGCTATCATGCCATACTCGATGCTAAGAAGACGGACAATGGTATGACGGTGTTGTGTAATATGCGTCTTAAGCGCCATTCGCAAATGCTGATGGATGATTTTATGGAAGCAATACAAGATATCGAAGAAATCACGGAATGCTATAATACGAGTGGTGAATATGACTTCACGCTAAAAATACAAACTCGCGATATGGAGTCATACCAGGAGTTTATGCGTACCAAGCTTGGCAACATTGATAGCGTAGGCTATTTCCATAGTGTATTCGTTATGAAAGAAGTGAAGAATACACATGGTGTGCCTGTAAAAATGGGGTAGAATGGTTCAGAATATTACTTGCTTTCTTCTTTACCAATACTCTGTTAATTCTAATGTAATCGTTTGAAAATGAAAGATCGGGATTTCAATGCTGCCTGCAATATCAAGGAATTTGGCTTGAAGGCCCTACCCACGGAGCGTGGGAAAGTCAAGCCTGTGGACTGCCCAACGGTGGATGAACGACCCCGTGTCCTAAAAAGCCGTGGCAGTAAGAAGCAGGAAAAGAGAGGAGGTATTGGTATCTCCGAAGCCGCTAAATCTTTAGTTTAGCGGTAGTTCACAAGATTCTCACCTTAAACTCCGAACCCCTATACGCCTCTACGTGGAGAATTATTCGTAATTTTGCCGCGATATACGCTAAATAATCATTATCATTCAACGCATTTTTCATACGTATGAAAGAATTTTTCCGCATGATGCGGCATTTTGTGTCACCATATAAGGGCTACATGATAGGCTCACTCCTTTTTAATCTTCTATCAGCTCTGCTCAATGTGTTTTCCTTTATAAGCATTATTCCTATGCTGCAAATGCTCTTTGGCATAGACAAGACGCGCTATGTGTTCATGGATTGGAACACGGTAGGGGTGAGCATGAAAGATATTGCCGTGAACAATATGTACTGGTACACTACGCAGCTTATGGATAAATATGGTGCAGCCACAGCTTTATTGTTCATCGGACTGTTTTTGGTGATTACCACACTTCTTAAAACGGGATGCTATTTTGCTTCTGTTGGAATCATGGTGCCGCTTCGCACAGGTATTGTGCGCGACATTCGTATGCACATTTATCATAAGATAATCTCCCTGCCGCTCTCTTTTTTTAGTGACGAGCGCAAGGGCGATATAATAGCTCGTATGAGTGGTGATGTGGGCGAGATAGAAAATTCTATCACAGGTTCGCTTGAAATGCTTATCAAGAATCCCATCCTGCTTCTTTGCTACTTTAGTGTGCTTATCTACACATCATGGCAACTCACGCTATTTACCATTATAGTGCTTCCCTTGATGGGATGGGCTATGGGGCGTATAGGTAGAAAATTGAAGCGTCAGAGTCTTGATGCACAAAATAAATGGAGCGACACGATGGCTCAACTCGACGAAACGTTAGGTGGTATGCGCATTATTAAGGCTTTCACCGCGGAGAAGAAGATGGTAAAGCGCTTCGACGAATCCACCAACGACTTCCGCGATGCTTCTAATCGTGTGGCCATTCGTCAAGCATCGGCACATCCCGTGAGTGAGTTTCTTGGTACAGTGCTCATAGTGATGGTTTTATGGTATGGCGGCACGCTTATCTTTTCCGATCATTCGCCCATTGATGCGCCCACGTTCATTTTCTATATGGTCATACTCTATAGTATCATCCAGCCTCTCAAGGATTTCTCAAAAGCTTCGTATGCCATTCCAAAGGGTATGGCCTCTATTGAGCGAGTCAATAAAATACTCAATGCAGAGAATACAATTAAGGAATCACCCCATCCCATCCATATCAGCGGATTGACAGATAGCATAGAGTTTCGCAATGTGAACTTCTCTTACAATGGCACTACGCCTGTGCTTCGTGGTGTCAATCTTACTGTGCGTCGTGGCCAGACTATTGCATTGGTGGGGCAGAGCGGTTCAGGCAAATCTACCCTTGTAGATTTACTTCCGCGCTATCATGATGTGACGGGGGGCGAAATTCTTATTGATGGCAAGAATGTCAAGACTCTCTCGCTCTCCGACTTGCGTCAGCTCATAGGCAATGTCAATCAAGAAGCCATTCTTTTCAACGACTCCTTTTATAACAACATCACCTTTGGAGTGGAAAACGCCACAATGGAGCAAGTTGTCGAAGCAGCCAAAGTGGCCAACGCACACGACTTCATCATGGAAAGTGAAGAAGGCTACGATACGAAAGTGGGCGACCGCGGTTGCCGTCTTTCAGGTGGTCAGCGTCAGCGTGTATCAATAGCACGTGCTGTGCTCAAGAATCCCGACATATTGATTCTCGACGAAGCTACTTCTGCACTCGATACGGAGAGTGAACGCCTCGTGCAGGAAGCACTAGAGCGTTTGATGAAGACGCGCACCACCATTGCTATTGCTCACCGTCTTTCTACCATTAAGAATGCTGACGAGATTTGTGTGCTTTATGAAGGCCGTATAGTAGAGCGAGGCACTCACGAAGAACTTCTAAAGCTCGGTGGATACTATAAGAGGCTGAATGACATGCAGCAGCTTTAAAAGTATAAAAACTAGAAGTGATACATTCTAGGTCATTTGCATATTCGCGTCTTACCAAATGAAACGATTTACTCACCTCCTTTTCTTTCAAGCCTTACGCCTCATTATGCTCTACGCTCTTTGCGTGGTGCTATTCGTTGTGGCCAAGCCGCTCTTTGTTGTGGCTCAACCAGCAGCGGTGAGAGGCAATGCTAGTGTCATAGATGTACTCTCGGCCATGTGGCACGGATTGCCGCTTGACCTCGCTACGGCGGGCTATGTATGTGCCCCTGTATGGTTGCTATCTGTCGTAGCATTATGGCGAGGATGGGGAAAGTGGTCGTTGCTATTTAGGGTATGGGCTGGAGTGATTGGCATAGTGGTAGCTCTCGTCTTTGTGGGCGATGCTTGTCTGTATAGCTTTTGGGGAATGAAACTTGATGCCACGGTGTGGACCTATCTCGGTCAGCCGCAGGGCGCACTCTCAAGCGTCTCTACATCTTTTGCCCTCTATGCCACATTATCCGTCATTCTAGTGGCCGTAGCTTTCTATTATTTTGCCACGGCGGTGGCACTCCCTCGTTCTGAAGCTGTAGTTCGTAGCTCGCGAAAAGAGAATCATTGGCTTCCCCGTTTGGGCTTCAGTCTCGTATGGCTCGTATGTGGTGGTATTCTCTTTTTAGCCATTCGAGGTGGAGTGGGGAAGAGCACGGCCAATGTGGGAATGGTCTATTTTAGCAATACGCCTTTTCTTAATCATACGGCTGTCAATCCACTCTTTAGTCTCGTATCGTCGTCGGCCAAAACACGCAACTTTAAGAAAGAGGGTCGTTTTTTCTCCGAAGCCGAACGTCAGCGCATATTCTCTTCGCTCCATTATAGCCGTGAGAGCCATGTGCCCGATTCGCTAAGGCTGCTTCGAGATAATCGTCCTAATGTACTTATCGTGTTGATGGAAGGCTGTGGTGGAACATTCGTTCATGCCGTAGATTCTTTGGCCGACCCCACTGTCACGCCTCATCTCAATCGTTTAGCCTCTGAGGGCGTGGTGTTTACAGAAGTATACGCTAATTCTTTCCGTACCGATCGAGGCATGGTATGTACGCTGAGTGGCTGTCCGGCTTTTCCCGATTTGAGCGTAATGAAGCTACCCGCTCTCTGTGATAGGCTTCCGAGCATAGCCTCATCGCTGAAACGAGCGGGCTACACAACGAGTTTTCTTTATGGTGGCGACATCAACTTTACCAACACACACGGCTACTTGCAAAGCACGGGCTATGAGTGCATCAACGGCGAAGAAGCCTTTCCTGCTAGCGTGCGCCACACTCATAATTGGGGAGTGACCGACCGCATAACTTTCGACACCCTTTATCAGCGCATCATCCGAATGCCCGAACACCAACCTTGGCACATGGGCTTCCTCACTCTAGCGAGTCATGAGCCTTGGGGAGTTCCCTACAATCGGCTCAAGCACGACCCTGTGGCCAATTCAATGGCTTATCTCGATGATTGCATCGGAAGGTTTATCAGCCGCTTGCGACAAACGAAGGCTTGGGAACATACGCTCATCGTCTTTTTGCCCGACCACGGCATATCCTATCCAGAGGGTATACAAGAAACCGACGAGAGACGCAATCATATCCCTATTATATGGACGGGAGGAGCCATAAGCAGACATCGTGAAATCCATACACTTTGCAATCAGACTGACCTAGCAGCCACACTCCTTGGTCAGCTCGGCATAACTCACCGCGATTTTCCTCTTAGTCGCGACGTACTAAGTACCACCTACACGCATCCTTCGGCCGTACATGCTTGGCCCGAAGGCATTTCGTGGAAAGATGCAACGGGATTTTCTGCTCTCAATATCTTGGCGAAGCCCGCGGAACCTATCGTAGAGCATCCACACCATTCTCCGCAGCGTGTGCAAGCTGTCAAGGCTTTTTTGCAGACGGCCTATGACTATCTTGGACGTATGCAATAAGGAGTCTACTACAAAGAAGATTATCTTGTGCATCCCATTTTGGGGGAGTTGGATATAAAACACAGGTTTTCTAAAAAACGACATTATCATTTGGAAAAGATACTCATCACCGGAGCTTCAGGCTTTATAGGCAGTTTCCTCGTGGAGCATGCGCTGCAAGAGGGAATGGAAGTATGGGCTGCTGTGCGCAAGAGCAGTAGCCGCCGCTACTTGCAAGACCCACGCATCCATTTTCTTACACTAGATTTCTCGAATCTTTCCGTTTTGACAACTCAACTCGAAGCTCATCGGAAGGAAAACGGATCCTTTGCCCATGTAATCCATGCTGCGGGAGCCACCAAGTGTCGCCATCCCCAACAGTTCTTCAGCGTCAATGCCGAGGGAACGAAGTATTTGGCTGAAGCCCTTGTGCTCACGGGAGCCTTGGCCGCTGACGGACGTTTCGTGTTTATTAGTTCGCTCAGCGTGATGGGACCTGTGGCCGAGACAGACTATCACCCCATATCGCTCCAAGATCATCCCCGTCCTAATACGGCCTATGGCGCTTCCAAACTCTTAGCAGAGAGCTATCTTAGCGAGATAGAAGGATTAAATTATGTGGTGCTTCGCCCCACAGGCGTATATGGTCCGCGCGAACGCGACTATGCGCTCATGGCCGACAGCATTCGTCGGCACGTTGACTTTGCCGTGGGTTATCGTCGGCAAGTAATTACTTTTATCTACGTGGCCGATCTCGTGCAAGCTGCCTTCCTAGCTCTCAGTCGTGGTAAGCGGGGTAGTGTATATTTCCTTACCGATGGCCAGGAATATTCTAGTCGTGCCTTTAGCGATCTCATTCAAGAGGAGTTAGGCGTGCGCCACGTGCTCCATATCAAAGCCCCCCTATGGGTGTTGCGTGTGGTGAGTTGGGGAGCCGAACGCTTGGCTCGCCTTACAGGTACACTCTCTACACTCAATTCAGACAAATACCGCATCATGCGTCAGCGTAATTGGCGTTGCGATATTCGCCCTGCTCAAGAGCAGTTGGGCTACCATCCCGAATGGCCACTTAGTCGAGGAGTAAAAGCAACCTTTGGCTCTCAGGTGTAATATCTTCCGAATAGCCATTGAATACACATTTGCCCTCTCTTTACTACACTTTTATTATTGGTTTTTACCGCAAATAGCCCTATTAATTTATATATGACTACTTTTCCACGCACCCACCATATACTCTTAGGCGTAGAAGTATGCACCCTGCTTTATACGTTCTTCACCTCCGTACTCATCCTCTTCTTTTGGTCGCGAATGAGTTCACCCTTGCAGTTGCTTGAGGGACGTGGTTTCGTAGTGGGGGGCATGGCCATGTTTTGGATTTTCTTCCAAATACGGCCTAACAAGTATATACTGTTTCTTCGCTACATATTTCCGCTCTCGCTCCTAGGTTATTGGTATCCTGATACGTACGAGTTTTGTCAGCTATTCCCCAACCTCGACCACGTGTTTGCTGCAGCCGATGCCGCTCTTTTCGGCTGTCAGCCCTCCATTACGTTTTCACAATGGTTGCCTCAAAAGCTTTGGAGCGAACTTTTCCACATGGGCTACTTTGCCTACTACCCACTCATATTACTCACCGTATTGGCTCCACTTTTTGGGCGGAAAGAGCAGTTCTCACGCACGGCCTTTGTGGTATTAGCAAGCTTTTTTCTTTATTATCTCATCTATCTATTCTTGCCCGTAGCTGGTCCGCAATATTATTTCCATGCCGTAGGGCAAGAAGTCATCCAAAGCGGACATTTCCCTCATATGAACGACTATTTCCGTTATCACACAGAACTAGCCATCTCGCCTGGTCCCGATGGATTCTTTCGCAACTTGGTGGAATCCACTCAGCAGTCGGGTGAACGTCCCACGGCAGCCTTTCCATCGAGTCATGTGGGTATGAGCACGGTGCTCATGCTCTTGCTTTGGCGCATTCGGCGTATACTTTTTTATGGTGCATTACCATTCTACTTCTTCCTATGCTGCGCCACAGTCTATATTCAGGCCCACTATCTAGTCGATGTGTTTGGCGGACTAGTCACGGCGTTCGTATTCTTCGTTTTGACCAATCGCGCTTTCGACCGCTATGTAGTTCTGCTTCAGCCGTATAATCAGAAGCCCTAATTCCGTGTATGCTCTCCTTTGAGTAGAACGCTCGTTGGCGAACGAATATTCTTCAATTAGAATTACAAACAACATTATTCATATATGATCAAACCTCTCCTTTCCCTTCTTCTCTGCGTCTCTGCGCTGAGTGTGAGTGCACAGCCCACAGTCTCCGTGGGTCGCGGTGGTATCACTGCAGAAATGCTGCAGCAGATGCGCAAGAGTCATCCCACGACCAATGCCGACCGTGCGCTGCGCAATGCCCTAGCTGGCACAAGCATCAACCAATTAGCTACACAAGCTAATAATCCCGATGCCACCGATCGTCACTTCAGCAATGAAGTGCCCTCAAAGGGCATCACTGACCAGAAAAGTTCGGGTCGTTGCTGGCTCTTTACTGGTCTTAACGTGATGCGTTCACAGATGATTCGTCAGTATGGATTGGGCGATTTCCAGTTTTCACAAAGCTATAGTTTCTTCTACGATCAACTAGAGAAGTCCAATCTTTTTCTCCAAGCCGTAATAGACAATGCCAAGAAGCCTATGAGCGATCAACTCAACGATTGGCTCTTCAAAAATCCATTGTCGGATGGCGGAACATTTTGTGGCGTGATTGATGTGGTGAGCAAATATGGCCTTGTGCCCGCTGACGTAATGCCCGAATCGTATAATGCCAACAACACTTCGCGCATGGCCAATATATTGAGCTTGAAGCTTCGCGAATATGGTCTAACGCTGCGCAAGCTATCGGCAGCTGGAAAGAAGTCGACAGAACTCGAGAAGCAGAAACTCCAAATGCTCGGCACCATCTATCACATTCTGACCATCTGTTTGGGCGAGCCCGTGCAGCATTTCACTTATACTTTGCGTGATGCTAGCGGCAAGGCTTTGGGCGAGACGAAGACTTTCACTCCGCAAGAGTTTTACAAGGAATATGTGGGCAATGACTTGAAGCAGACTTATGTCATGGTGATGAACGATCCCTCTCGTCCTTATCATAAGACTTATACAATTGATATGGACCGTCACTCTTACGATGGTTTGCAGTGGACCTATCTCAACCTTCCCATGGAGGAAATCAAGCCCTTAGCTATCGCCTCTATCAAGGATTCTACAATGATGTACTTCTCATGCGACGTGGGTAAATATCTCGATTCAAATACGGGAGTGCTCTCGCTCCGCAATTACGACTACGAGTCTCTATTCAATACGCAGTTTCCCATGACAAAGGCTGAACGAATACAAACCTTTGCCTCGGCCTCTAGCCATGCCATGACGCTTATGGCTGTGGATCTCGACAAGGAAGGAAAGCCTAGTAAATGGATGGTGGAAAACTCATGGGGTGCCTCATCGGGCTATAAAGGGCATTTGATTATGACCGACCAATGGTTTGATGAGTATATGTTCCGCCTCGTGGTGGACAAGAAATATGTGCCCGCTCAGACGCTCGAACTACTCAAGCAATCGCCCACGAAACTTCCCGCCTGGGATCCTCTCTTTGCTGGCGAGGAGTAGGGATTGCTTCATCTCTGATAAAATGAAGTGTGAGTCAGAATTAAGTATGGGGTGAAATCTCTGTCTTATTCATGTAAGATTCGAAACTTCAGTAAATCATAGTTCAAAGCATTGCTAATGCGAAAAAACAAAAAAAGCGCCCACTTTATTTGCTCATATCAAAGGAAAAGCGTACTTTTGCACTCGCAATTCGGGGTGTAGCTCAGCCCGGTTAGAGTACGCGTCTGGGGGGCGTGTGGTCGCTGGTTCGAATCCAGTCACCCCGACTGAATTGTAAAGCCGCAAACTATTCACGTAGTTTGCGGCTTTTTCTATGGTATTTCGTGAATAACTCCGCAAGAAAAGTTAACTTTGCACTCGCAACGGATTAGGGAAACGAGTGAAATTCTCGTGCAGTCCCGCTGCTGTATGTCCTACTCACAACGTTGCCGCTCACGATTGGCCACTGTTTCGGAACACTTCTACTTGCGATTCTGAAGCGGGAAGGCGAGCGGCAAAGGGGATGAGCCAGAATACCTGCCGCTGCCAAGCACATGCGTTAGTTGATAATTATAAGTGAGGACGCAATCTCTTGCGTAGAAAGAATCTGTCTATACTTATAGTATTATACCGATGAAAACTCTGTGTTTGCCATTTGTCTCATTCCCGAGGAGGAAGGGATAAATATGTTGAGAGTAAAGGAAGAGTAGCCGCGATCCTATAAAGCGAAAGCTACTATGCAACCTATGCCCCCTTCAAAAATTCTAAATTCCCATTTTATGCATCTGCTCGTTGCTATGCTCTTCAGTGTGGCCGCTCACCCTAGTGTACCCGATTCGTTGGGTACGGCAGAAGTCACCGCTGCACGGCGAGTGGTAGGTGTCAGCACACCCGTATCCGTGCAGCGACTTGATTCTACCGCATTCACTCTACGTGGCATTACCGATATGGGCGATGCTTTGAAACGTTTCTCAGGTGTCAATCTGCGCGACTATGGTGGAGCTGGAGGTCTCAAGACTGTGAGTGTTCGCGGACTTGGCGCTAGTCACACCGCTGTAAGTTACGATGGACTTTGTGTCAGCGATAGCCGACAAGGAGAAATCGACCTAGGACAATTCTCTATGGAGGGACTAGGCAGTATAGAACTCCAAGTGCTCGATCAAGCGGAACTCCTCTGTCCTGTGCGTCAGCTTGCCTCTGCCTTGGTGAGTCTCACCACGGTGGCAACAATGCCTTCCGACCGCCGATGGCATGGTGTCGCAGAAGGCGTGCAAGGCGCGTTTGGCCAATGGTCACCCTATGTGGGACTGAACAAAAAAATTACGGAGCGGAGTTACGTGGGTATGCAGGCGCACTACTTCTTTGCGCATAACGACTATCCGTTTACTGTAGAAAATGGCGTTGCCACAACCCACTGGAGGCGCAACAATAGCCGTATGCAAAGTGTCACAACGGAAATAGACTGGATACAACTTGTGGGGCGTCAAGGAGGATCTATCCGTTCGAAAGCTTATTTCCATCATAATTATCGCCACCTACCTGGCATGGTACACTATTATGTCAACGGAAGTAATGAGTGCTTGCTTGAACAGACGGCTTTCGTACAAAGCCGATGGCAACAGCAATGGAACAGATGGAAAATGTTTGCCGCAGGAAAGTATAATTGGCAAACGAGTCAGTATGCCGATACGGGCAAAGGCTATCCTAATGGACGCCTTAATCAAAACTATTGGCAGCGTGAAGCTTATCTCACGGCAGGTGCTTCGTATGCCTTTTTGTCGTGGCTTACGGCAGCCTATGCCACCGACTATGCCCATGCTTCGCTCAATAGCAATCTCAGTACCGACAATCATGTGAGTCGTGATTCGTGGTTGCAAAGCCTTTCCCTTCAACTAAAGACCTCACGCTTACAATTTATAGCACGTGCTGCAATGCATCAGTATTGGAATCAGACTGCTGGTAAAGCCGCTTCTGCTCGTGATGCAAAGCGACTGCTCTCCTCGCTGACAGCCTCAGTGTTAGCATTGCGCAGTCCATTCTGTCTCTACGTGCGCGGCGGCTATAAGGAATCGTTTCGTATGCCCACCTTCACGGAGAGCTACTATTATCATCAAGGCTCTACATACCTCAAGCCCGAACTGACGCGTCAACTCTCTATGGGAGTTACGTTGCAAGCAGCTCCCGCCAAATGGTGGACGGTGTTGGCAATGACAGCCGATGCTTATTATAATCGCGTGAGCGATCGCATTGTGAGCATTCCCGTAAACCTATTCCTTTGGAAAATGACCAACTTGGGCGATGTTCGCACCGTGGGGATAGACCTTACCATGCAATCCACCCTTCGCCTAGCTGAGTCACAAAACATTCTCTTGGCTCTTAACTATTCGCTTACCCACTGCACTGATCATACCTCGCCCAGCAATAATAGTTGGCACAAGCAATTAGCTTATACTCCCGTGCATAGCGGAAGTGCCTCAGCAGGGTGGGAGAATCCGTGGCTATCGTTTGTGGCTCATGTCAGCTTCGCATCCGAACGATGGAACACAAATAACCATCTGCCAACCACCAATCTGCCAGCCTATAGTGAATGGGGATTTGCCGTATACCATACGTTTCGCTTCCGACAGCAACGAATACTTACGCTCCGAGCCGATATTCAAAATGCTTTCGACGAACGCTATGAAGTAATACGCCGATACCCCATGCCTGGAAGAGCTTACAAGATAAGTGTGAAGTATAGGTTTTAGTCAGAGTGGGCAAGTAAGGCAATTTATCTTTCAGAATGAATAGGCACATCCTATAGCCTGAAGTTAAGCATATTATTCATTTCATTAAATACTACAGAAGTTATGAACATTTTTAAATCTCTGAAACTGGCCGCTCTCTCGCTGCTCGTTTGCGCAGGATTTACTGCCTGCTCCGATGATGAACCTACTCCCACTCCTGCTCCTGCACTTCGTGGGCAAAGAGGTTTCTATGTGCTTTGTCAAGGCAATCAAAATCAACTTGACGGAACGATGGAATTTTTCAGTTCTACCGATGAGGCTAGCCGCACATCAAACCTATTCTATACAGCTAACCAAAAAAGCCTTGGCGATTCACCACAGCGCCCCGTGCTTTATGGCTCAAAGCTCTACATTCCGATGTTCACAGAGAAGAAGGTGTGGGTTGTCGATGCTCAGACCATGCATGTGCTTGCTGAAGTGAGCAAACCCAATGCGAATGCAGGCGATTACACGGAAGGTCCCCAAGCCGTATGCAGTGACAATGGCTACGTATATATTGCCTACAACGATGGTACTGTGACTCGCATGGATACCACCGCTTATCAGCAATCTGCTCCTATAACAGTAGGTCCTAACCCTGCCGATATTGCAGCCTATGATGGCAAAATATACGTGTCTGTTAGTGATGGCTACAACTTTCCCAATTACCAAAATGGCTTTAAGGTAGCCCAAATAGATGGTGCTTCGTTTGAAGTAGCAAATCAGTATACTGTGGGCATGAACCCCGGACAGTTGGCCATTGATAATAGTGGCAACGTGTTTGTAGTATGTCGTGGAAACTATGGAAATGTTCCTTCTAAAGTGGTGGAAATCTCTGCCGATGGCACAATTCATGAAGTAGGCCCAGGCTCTATAATTGCTATCAACAATCAAAACAGAACATCGCGCGCATTAGGAAATAGCTCAGTGCTCTACGTGCTCAATGTACAGACCGTATACTCGAGTGATTATAAAAGTTGGACAAACACCATCAATAGCTACAAGTACAATTCTCTCACTCGTGAAAGAATTGCAGAAGGCTTCCTCGATGTCAATAACCTACCCATCAACCCTACGGGCATCATGGATGTAAATCCTTCTACGGGCGATCTCTATATCTGCTCCGACGCTTCTACTGATAAAAATGCTTACACCACTGAGGGTAAAATTTATATCTATTCAGCCGATGGTGTATTTAAGAAAGCAATCACCACGGGTGTTCACCCCTATGGTGTGGTGTTTAAGTAAATTAGCTTTCAGATTCAATTTATAGATGATTCTCTAACGAAACACCTTATTAGCTAGGCTCACTTTCGCAATGCGAAAGTTGAATATAAAATAGAAGTTCCGAGATATGTGCCCTTACCGCATGATACGTAAGGTGCTTATATCTCGGAACTTTGTGGTTCACTATGGCTCAACCAAGATGTAACCACAGTTTCGAAATAGACAATTTGTAGGACACAAAGTAAACCTCATATACGCGGATCTTTTCATGATAGCTAAAAAGTGGAAATCAAGTGTGTGAAAGCTTAGCTTAAACGTAGGTCTATTCGTTTCTATTTCATAACTTTGCCGTCGCTAGATGAGCATCGAGAGCTTTACCACAGGCCTGTGGTAGCTTTACCGGACGGCAGCGGTAAAGCGCTATATGGACAACGAAGGAGCGAATGAATGCCTGTTTGAAGACGGATGTGTCGTTGTGCTGAAACAATTAAGGGTGGTTCTATAAATTCTGATGATGGGATTTGTATGGTATGGGGAGTGTATTTTTGATAGTAAATAAAACAGAATATAAATATATATATATGTCTACAATTACCTTTAAACTACAAGAGATTCCTCGGTCGGAGGGAGATGAACTGCGTGGCTATTATCCTGTATTGGCTCATTCTTCCAAGATTAGTGCGAGCCAGCTGTGCCAGATGATTCAAGAACGTTGTACGGTTACGAAAGGCGATGTACTCGCTGTATTGAACGCAGTGGCACAAATCATCGGACAAGAACTAGCTAATGGAGGTCAAGTTGAGGTGCCCGACCTAGGGATGTTCTCGCCATCGCTGGCGAGCGATCAGCGCATTGTGGATACATCGGACAAGCAGTTGGCTCACCACTTACACGTGGATAATATCAAGTTTTATCCGAAGGCTTCGCTTAAGAAAAAGTTTGAAAATGTGTCGTTTCGCAGAGCAAACGATTTGGTAAAGACCTTCTCGAAACTTACGGATGAAGACATCGTGAAGCGCGTACGCTTTTTCTTCGAGAAGCGTTCTAACGAGGTGTTAGACCGTGCAGCATTTCAGTCAATAACTGGGCTGCGCCGCACGATGGCTACCAATGTGCTTGATCGTCTGGTAGAGCAAGGGCTTTTGGTGAAGAAGGGAAGATGGAATTCGCCCTATTATGTGCTTCCAGACGATTGAACTCGGGTATGGAATGGTGACTTTCTTTACGTCATGTTGGGTTCGGGAACTGAGTAATCTAAGATGGATTAAGTGAATTGCTTTTTCAGTCTAGACGGATAGGTGAAAATGAGATAGAGAAGAAAATATTTTTCTGCATTCGTTTTGTTGTATTGAGGGCATGCACTAATTTTGCACAACCATATATACTTTACAGATGCGCTCTGTTAGGATTTTAGTCCATATACTCTGTGTGCTCGCCGGCTTTATGCTGACGGGCTTGAATGCTTTCGGACAACAAGAGCCTGTCTTTGCGCATTATTGGTTGGTGGAGCCGCAGTTTAATCCAGCGGCAGTAGGACGAAATCCGCAACTAAGCGTGACAGCGGCCTATCAGAGCCATGCTTCGGGCTATACTGACGGTGGAAGTACAATGTATGCGGGTGCCGATATGGCTTTCCAGCTAGGGCGGACGCTGCATGGTGTGGGGGTGTTGTTTCAAAACGACCAGTTGGGTCTATTCTCACACATGCGTTTTTCTGTGCAGTATGCTTACCACCAACGCTTATGGGGAGGACGGCTCAGCATAGGCGCCGAATTGGATATGCTCAATGAGAATCTGAAGGGTTCAAAAGCCGATTTAGGTGATGCAAATGATCCAGCCTTTCCAGCGAGTGACTTGAGCGGTTCAAAGTTTGATGCATCCGTAGGTTTGTGGTACACCCATCGCCGATGGTATGCTGGCGTAGGTATGCAACATGTCACTTCACCTACCATTATGCTAGGCGAAACGAACGAATATAAGGTGAAAGCAGTATATAATTTTACGGCTGGATACAATATTCGACTAAAGAGTACGTTGTTTACATTGACGCCCTCTACACTTCTTCGCTATGATGGTTCGGCTTTCCGTGCCGACATTACAGCTCGATTGCAATATTCTCATGAGAAGAAGCAACTTTATGCCGGCCTAGGCTATAGTCCGTGTCATTCCGTGATGGGATTTGTGGGAGGCCGTTTTCATGGTATCGACCTTGGCTATTCTTATGAGGCAAATACCTCAGGAATGGGGCTTGGTGCAGGGCAACATGAAGTGACGCTCGGCTATCGTCTCGACCTTAATTTAGGAAAGAAAGGAAAGAATCTGCATAGGAGCGTAAGATGGCTGTAAAGAGAGTATATGGGTAAATCCTAATACAATATATGGCGCATTTCTGACTGCGCTAGCTTATGGGTATAATGTTCCATTCGCATATTAGCAAATAAAACCGATGAAACGCAATCTATTATACATACTCGCTGCTGTAGCTGTGAGCGGCTTCCTTGTCTCGTGCATGGGAAGTAGTCGTGCCATGATGAGCGGTGGCGAAGTGACCGGATCGAGAGCTTCCTCTTTTACCGAACCTACGCCTTATGGTATGGTGGAGGTGAAGCGAGGCTATCTGAAAGTGGGACTTCAGAAGAACGATTCCCTTTGGGGGATTGTATCTCCACAGAAAGATATCTCTGTGGATGGTTTTTGGATGGACCAAACAGAAGTGACCAACTCGATGTATCGACAGTTCGTGGAGTGGGTACGCGATTCTATCATCCGTGAACGGCTCGCCGACCCGCAATATGGCGGTGATGAAACTTATAAGATAGAAGTTGACCGCAATGGCGACCCTGTGAAGCCTCACCTTAACTGGAGTAAGCCCATACCTTGGCGCAAGCCTTCGGAAGATCAAGAGCGTGCCATTAACAGCGTGTATTATACCCATCCTATTGATGGTACACGCATGATTGACACCAAACAATTGCTTTATCGTTACGAGGTATTCGACTATGAGAAGGCTGCCTTGCGTAAGTATCGTCTCGACCCAAAGGAACGCTCGCTGAATACGGACCATTCCGTAGATCCAGACGAAGTAGTAATGATTTCAAAAGATACGGCCTACGTTGACGATAACGGACGTGTGGTGAACCAGACTATCGAACGTCCTTTGTCGAGCCTTTACGACTTCCTTAATACGTACATTGTACCTGTCTATCCCGACACCACGGTGTGGGTGAACGATTTCACCAATGCCAACAATGAACAGTATATGAAGCTCTACTTCTCATCGGCCAACTACAACGATTATCCCGTAGTAGGAGTTACCTGGGAACAGGCACAAGCCTTCTGCGCTTGGCGCACCAACTTCCTTTTGAAAGGTATGGGACCGCAAGCTCGCTACATTCAGCGTTATCGCCTCCCGACCGAAGTGGAATGGGAATATGCAGCACGTGGTAAGGAAGGAAACCCCTATCCTTGGGAGGGCATAGAGGCCAAGAGCAAGGAAGGATGCTTCTTTGCTAACTTCAAGCCCGATCGTGGTAACTATACTGACGACGGCAATCTTATCACTTCGCGTGTAGGTATTTACGGAGCCAATTCTAATGGGCTTTTCGATATGGCGGGCAATGTGGCCGAATGGACTAGTACCGTCTATACCGAAGCTGGCGTGGATGCTATGGCCGATCTCAACCCCGAGCTTTCTTACAACGCAGCGAAAGAAGACCCCTATGTGCTCAAGCGCAAGAGTGTAAGAGGTGGTTCGTGGAAAGACCCTATGTCGTTCATCCAATCGGCATGGCGCACATGGGAATATCAAAACCAGCCCCGCTCGTTCATCGGATTCCGCTGTGTACGCTCTAAGGCCAACACCGTGAGCACCACTAGTGTGGGTAAGAAAAAGAAGTAGATGTTAGTTGGTAAGTTGAAAAGTTTAGAGGTCGCTCCTGCTTGTCAGAACCCTTGATGAAACAAAGGTAACTTTATGATCTCATAACCTCCAAACTCCAAACTGAGAATAACCAAAAGGTAACTTTATAACCTTATAACCTCCAAACTCCAAACAGAGATTATAACCTCCAAACTCCAAACTGAGATGAGTAAGATAAACATTGTGGTCCGTTTGCAACATTGGATGGACAGTGTGCCCGGACAGACATTCCTCAACTATGCATACTCTTGGGGTGCATCCATCGTAATATTGGGTGCGCTCTTCAAGCTCACCCACCTTCCAGGGGGTAACTTTATGCTCTTCATCGGTATGGGCACCGAGGTTGTAGTGTTCTTCCTTTCTGCCTTCGATCGTCCTTTCGATAAGGAGGAAATAGGCAAGGAATTACCCCACGACTATCAAACCGATGAGGAAATAGCCGAAAGCCTTGGCCTTAACGATGATGATGATGAAGCTGATGATGAAGCTGAAGACACAGAGAACACAGAGAACGAAACGTATACGACTCCTGCCGCTCAGCCCGCTGCCTCTGCAGCATCTGCTCAGCCTGCAGCACCTCTTTTCACAGGAGCTCCTTTGTTTGCCGCTCCTGCACAATCAGCTACAACTTCCACACAAGAAGACACTACTCCCATGCAGGCGGCTCCTTCTTCCGAACCTTCTGCTACTTCTGTTCCTACTGCCGAACAGCAAGCTCAAGCCGCTATTGCCGCTGCTACTCCTGCGGGTGCAGTACCCTTCGATGCTGAAGCAAAACGTTTGGCAGAGATAATCCGCTTGGCCAATGATGAACTATTACGCCGTGCACAAGCGGCACTATCGCCCGAGATGGAAGAAGCTACACAACAATATATAGAAAAGCTTCGCACGTTGGCTCAGACCTTCGAGAAAGTGGACGAACAAAGCGCTCGCCTTGCCCATGATAGCGAAGAAATGGCCAATCTCAATCGTACGCTCACGGCAATCAATAAAACTTATGACCTCCACTTCAAGAGCATCAGTCAACAGGTGGGCACGATTGACCAAATCAACGAACAAACTCGCAAACTTGCTCAGCAGATAGAAGAACTCAACGGTGTTTACTCGCGCATGATACAAGCGCTCACCGTCAAGATGACCACTCAAAACTAACCCCCTCTTAGGCTCCTAATATGTCAGTAAAGAAAAGACCGGTATCTCCGCGCCAAAAGATGATCAACCTCATGTACATCGTGTTGATGGCCATGCTTGCGTTGAACGTCTCGAGCGATGTGCTCAAGGGCTTCTCGCTTATAGGTGATAGCTTAAAGCGCACCACCGGAAATGCCATGAAGGAGAATCAAGCGCTTTATTCTGATTTCGCTGCTTCATATAAAAGCAATCCTGCCAAGGTAAAGCCTTGGTATGACAAGGCTATGGAAGTGAAGCGTATGAGCGATTCGCTCTACAACTTCGCTGGCGAACTCCGCTGGGCCATTGCTCGCGAAGCAGATGGAAAAGATGCCGACCCCGACAACTTGCAAAATAAAGAAGATCTTGAAGGATCCAGTCGCATCATGCTCGCCCCCGCTAAGGGAAAGGGCAAACAACTCTTCGATGCGATCAACTCCTTCCGTCAGCGCATACTTGCTCTCGTCACAGATCCTCGCCAGCGTGCCATTATAGCGTCGAATCTATCTACCGACGTGCCTCGTAATGAAGACAACGTAGGAAAAAATTGGCAGCAATATATGTTTGAGGAAATGCCCTCTATCGCGGCTGTAACGATGCTTGCCAAGCTCCAAAGCGATGTACGCAAGGCCGAAAATGAGGTAATCCACTGTCTGCTAGCCAATATCGACCTCAAGGATATCCGCGTCAACCAACTCAATGCCTACGTTTCGGCCGAAGCTACTACACTTTATCCTGGTGACCAATTCCGCTCGCGCATATTCATGGCTGCTGTTGACACTACGCAGCGTCCTGAAATCTATGTCAATGGTCGGCGTATTGCAGCTGATGGCTCATACAATTTCACGGTAGGTGGCCCTGGTCAGTATTCTTTCTCGGGCTATATCCTTATGCCCAATGCTGCGGGCGAGGTGATTCGTCGCAACTTCACGCAAAAGTATAATGTCATAGCTCCTCCCACAGGAGCCACTGTGGCTGCCGACCTTATGAATGTGCTCTATGCAGGATTCAACAATCCCATAAGCGTCACGGCTGCAGGGGGCAATGCAGGAGTGCATCTCAGTATGACGGGAGGAACGCTCTCTCAGAAAGGACCTGGAAAATATACCGCTCGTCCCTCAAAGGTGGGCGAGAACGTGACCTTCACCGTGAGCGGCACTGTCAATGGCAAAACTCAGAATATGGGTTCTTTTACTTTCCAAGTGCGTAAACTCCCCGATCCTACAGCATTTATTCAAGTAGGTTCCGATCGCTTCCGTGGCGGCCGTATAGCCAAGGGCTCTATACTCGGAGCCGGTAGGTTGGGCGCTGCCATTGACGATGGACTACTCAACATACCTTTCCGAGTTCTCAGCTTTGAGACCGTCTTCGCCGATCGCATGGGCAACTTCCGTCCAGAGCCTTCTGCAGGTCCCAACTTTACCGAAAATCAGCGCAACCTCATGCGCGAACTTCGTCGTGGTCAGCGTTTCTACATCTCTAAGGTGCGCGCAATAGGCCCCGATGGTATCACGCGCAATCTTAATGGTAGCCTCGAAGTCATTGTGAACTAAAGCAAAGTTACACTGAATGAAAAAGATATTTGCTCTTATACTCTTGATATGCGCCCTAGGGCAAGCCAGCGAAGTCTCGGCTCAGCCCCCGCGTCGTCGTGCCGAACAACAGCAAAAGCAAGAACAACAACAAAATTCGCCTCGTGGTAGTTCCTATCGCGAATTTCCCACAGCACAGAGCATGCCTAGCGATGCGGCATGGCGTCGTGACCTTTATCGCACGCTCGACCTCACGAAGGATGCTAATGCCGTGCTTTACTATCCTACAACGCCGCAGGATGGACGCGAAAACCTCTTTACCTATCTTTTCAAGCTCCTTTTACGCAAGCAAATCAAAGCCTACGACTATAAGCTCGATGGCAATGAAGACTTCTCATCGAAAAATGAGGTGACGGCCAAACAGCTTATGGATCGTTACCACATCTTCTATGAGTCGAAGGGCGATAAGGTGCGCGTCAACGATGCCGATCTTCCTTCTGATGAGGTAAAGGCTTACTTCATTAAGGAGAGCACTTATTACGATCAGCATACAGCTAGCTTTCGAAGCCAAGTCACTGCCCTTTGTCCCGTGCTCAAGCGCGGTGATTCTGACTTCGGCGGAGAATTAGCGCAATACCCAATGTTCTGGGTGAAGATGCAAGATGTAGCGCCTTATCTGGGAAAACTCATGCTCATGGGATCTTCGCTTAACAATGCTGCCACGATGTCGGCTGATGATTTCTTCACAATGAAGTGCTATAAGGGCGACATTTATAAGGCTGTCAATCTGCAAGACCGCCTTCTCTCCAACTATTGCCTCGATGATTCTGCTATGCTCAAGGAGCAGAAGCGCATAGAGAAGCAACTCACAGATGTGCAAGAACATGTCTATGGTCGCGACAGTGCTTACTATGCTCGCCTCCGCGCCGACTCTTTGGCTCAAGCCGAGACTGATTCCATAGCCGCAGCAGGCAAGGCTACACGTCGTACTTCTGCCTCGCGTCGTTCCTCATCAGCCTCTTCACGACGCACACGTACTGCGAGTGTGAGCAGTTCCTCTTCCACCAAAGCTCCTAAGCAGAGGAAGCAACGTACTTCTTCGAAAGCCTCAAGACCCAAGAGTTCATCGGGCGGAGGACTAAGCGTACGCCGTCAGCGTCATTAGTGTTCCACGAGTGGGGGATATATCCCTTTCTCCTCCTATATGCTACACATCTATAATAAACCCATTGGTGAAATTTTGGGTTAACAGGTTAACTTGTTTACTAATTCAGCCAACGCGTATAATAAAGGAGTAATAAGCTAGCTACCTCTAGCGTTTTTCCCTTCGTGGAGGAACGCCAATATTGAGGTGCGAGTTTATTGCTCCTTTCGCGAACAAGTGTCTCACACACTTCTGCTAGAGAGCGCATTTTATGAAAAGAAAGTTGCCGTACCCCTCTTCCTTCTCTTCTCCACTTCAGACATTCCGCCTAACCGACGGCATGAAGCACTATGTGCGGAGGAACAATTGCTTCGACTTGCTTCGCTACCTTTTTGCGTTGCTCATCGTGGCTTTTCACTTTAGCGTGTTGACCCATGCGGAGTGGAGTGAAATGATGGTGCAATCGGGGCCTCTCAGTGTGAAAGCTTTCTTTGTCATGACGGGATTTCTCGTAGCCTATAGTTTTTTGCAGCACGAGCACCACTTGCAAAAGTATTTTCGTAAGCGCTTCGAGCGAATCCTCCCAGCCTATGTCGTGGTAGTTCTTTTCTGCTTTCTCCTAGGCATGCTGTTGAGTTCTTATAGCGTGGCCGATTTTTTGGCATCTAAGGAAAGTTGGAAATACCTAGGCTCCAATCTGCTGATGCTCAATTGGTTGCAGCCATCTCTGCCAGGTACATTTACCCGTTGTCACATGACGGCGGTCGATGGATCGTTGTGGACCATGAAGTTTGAGCTTCTCTTCTATGTGCTTCTTCCGCTGTTCGTTCGTGCTCTCCGTAGCTCGGTGGGTTATTACCTCTTGGGTGCATGGGTCTTAGCCACTTTTTGGATTTATCCGCAAGCTCCTCCCCAGTTGAAGTATTTCTGCTTCTTCTTGAGCGGAATGGGCGTACTCTTCTCGATAGATTGGCTGAATAGGGGAAATCGCTTTCGCAATGTCTTCGTCTGTTCTGTGCTTATAGAGTTGTTGCTCTACGTGCCAAGTTATGATGGTATGCCACTATTGTACGAGCAACTGCGCACGTTGGAAGTATTCAGCTATCCGATTTTCCTCATTTATTTGGCCTACAATCTGCCTGTGCCCAAAGTCCTACTCTCTCTGCCCAATGTGACGTATGGCATTTACCTCTACCATTTTCCCGTTATTCAAGCCATTGTGCAGACAGGAGTATTTCGTGGTCATGGGCTGCTCATGTTCCTATCTGTCTATGGGATTACGTTCGTCTTAGCCATTCTTTCCTACATGTTCATAGAGCGCAAATACATAAGGTCACATATTGCAAAATAGTTCTAGTTCTTTTGGGCTAAGGGGAGGAGTAGTGCATAAGAAGAGGAAAGGTCCAGCGTTCCCAATATTCTCCTCATCCATTTTTCTCCATCTTCAAGGATACAATCACAATCGCATATAATATATGAAGCTAGTAATAGACGACAAGATACCTTTTATCCGTGGCTTTGCTGAGAGCTTTGGCAAAACCGTCTACCTTCCCGGTTCAGCCATTACGGCGGATGATGTGAAAGATGCCGATGCTCTCATCATCCGCACTCGCACTAAGTGCAATCGTCAGTTGCTTGATGGCTCCAAAGTGAGCTTCATTGCCACGGCTACCATAGGCTACGACCATATCGACACCGCCTACCTCCACGAGGCTGGTATTGCCTGGACCAACTGCCCCGGATGCAATGCAAGCAGTGTGGCGCAATATGTAGAGTGTGTGCTTCTGCAGCTCGCAGCCCATGGTTGTTGGGAGAGTGATGCCCCGCTCCTGTCCGCTTCTCCTCAGCCCATTCATCGCGAAGTGTTTAGCGGACTTACTTTGGGCATTGTCGGTGTGGGGCATGTAGGCAGTCAAGTGGAACAAATGGCTCGTCGCCTCGGTTTCGCAAAAATACTGCTTTGCGATCCTCTTCGCGCTGAACTAGAAAACTCTAGTAGTTATGTTAGTCTTGAGGAAATAGCTCGTCAGAGCGATGTTGTCACTTTCCATACCCCCTTAACCTTTGCTCCTGCTCCGCATCCCACTTACCACATGGCCTCAGAAGATTTCTTTCGCCAGTTGCGTAGCTCGGCCGTGGTAATCAATAGCAGTCGAGGCGAGGTGGTCGATGGCGAAGCCTTGAAGCAAGCCTTACTCACGCAAAGCATTCGTACCGCTGTGGTCGACACTTGGGAACACGAACCTTATATCGACCCCACCCTCCTCAGCACCGTATTTATAGGCACTCCCCATATTGCAGGTTATAGTGCCGATGGCAAGGCCAATGGCACACGTATGTCTTTGCAAGCCGTAGCTCGCCATTTTGGCTTCGATGCCGAACAATACTCTGCGGTGCAAGCCCCATCCATTCCAGTAGACTTCGCCTATTATCCCGAGGGCGACGGAAAGGAACTCGCTCCAGAACTTCGCCTTTACGACCCTCTTCGCGACAGCCAGGCTCTCAAGCTCCATCCTGAGAACTTTGAGATCCTCCGTGGTAATTATCCGTTGAGAAGGGAGAGTATGACCTAATGAAAGCCTCACCTCTCTTTTTCAGAATTTCCTTTCTCGCCTTGCCTCATTGCGTAAGAAGTTGTAGCTTTGTCAGCAACACACACCTATACTCCTTAAAAATATGTCAGCAGATAGCAGCAGAATACGTTTCCGATTTAGCGGTGCCTTCACTCTTGCGGGTGCCGTTGTGGTAGTGGTAGCCCTTCTTGTCTATTTCCTACCGCGCGAAACGAAGTTTGGCTATGAATATGAGCAAGGCCGTCCTTGGCGCTACAATTCCCTTATAGCCACTTACGACTTTCCCATCTATAAAACCCAGCACGAGGTGGAGGCAGAGCGCGACAGTGCCCTTCGCAGTTTTCAACCATTCTATGCTGAAGATCCTCGTATGGCTGACCGTCAAATCCTTGCTTTTAAGCAAGATTTCCTTGCGGGCAAGTTTCATGACGTGCCCGCCCATTGCCTAGCTCATATCACTTCGCTGATGCAAACCGTCTACGATGCGGGCATAGTACCCTTTGCCGAAATATCGCAAATGGCGAAAGATCGCACCTCGGGTATTCGCATCATCGAAGGCACAGAAGCTGTTTCGCGTCAGCTCACCGAACTTTATTCTACGCGTTCCGCCTATGAATATATTGTCCATGCCGACACCTTACAGTATCCGCGTGAACTCCTTGCCCGCTGCAATCTCAACGAATACCTCTCGCCCAATCTCGCTCTCGATAGTGTCAAGACACGTTCGGCTCGTGAAGATGTGATAGCCTCTGTGGCTCCTGCTGCAGGCATGGTGCAGAGTGGTCAGCGCATCATCGATCGTGGTGAGATTGTCTCGGCCGAACAGTATAAGATTCTTCAGTCGTTCGAGCGCGAGAGCGTGCGTCGCAACGACCCTTCAGAGGGCTTCTGGCAAGCACTCCTCGGACAGATAATCTTTGTATCGTGTGTGCTCATCTCCTTCGTTGCCTATCTGCGTCTGTTCCGTCGCGACTATTTGCGCTCTACGCATAGCATCATGCTCCTCTCCACACTCATTGCCATTTTTCCGCTCATCACCTACTTGATGGTTGATCAGAAATTTCTCAATGTCTATATGGTACCCTATGCCATGGTGCCTATGTTTGTGCGTATCTTTATGGATTCCCGCACAGCATTTATGGCCATGGTGTGCAGCGTCATCCTTTCCTCCTTTGCTCTGCACTCCAATTATGAGTTCGTCATTGTGCAGTTCATGGCTGGCCTCACCGCCATCTATGCTTTGCGCGATCTCACCGAGCGTTCGCAACTTCTCCGAGTAGCCCTTGCCGTATTCGCCACGAGTACGGCTATCATGGTGGGCTACGACCTTTCGCAAGGCGTCGATGTGCTACATCTCGACCATTCCATGTACATCTACAATGCCGTCAATGGCGTACTTCTGCTCTTTGCCTACCCCTTGCTCTATCTCATAGAGAAGTTGTTTGGCTTCACCTCGAGTGTTACCCTCGTGGAACTTTCTAACACGAACAACGTGTTGCTCCGCCGTATGTCAAAGGTGGCACAAGGCAGTTTCGTACATTCCATGCAGGTGGCCAATCTTGCTGCAGAGGTAGCCGATAAGATTGGAGCAAAACCACAACTCGCTCGTACGGGAGCGCTTTATCACGACATTGGCAAACAACTCAACCCTGCCTTCTTCACCGAAAATCAGACGGGGGTGAACCCTCATGATTCTCTCTCCGAAGAACGCTCGGCTCAGATTATCATCAGCCATGTGACTGATGGACTTCGCTTGGCCGATAAGTACCATCTGCCTAAGCTCATCCGCGATTTCATTAGTACCCACCACGGACGCTCAAAGGTGCGCTATTTCTACATTCTGTGGAAAAACAAGCATCAGGGCGAGGAGCCCGATCCCAAACTCTTTACCTATCCAGGTCCCAATCCTTTCACACGCGAACAGGCCATTGTCATGATGTGTGATGCAGTAGAGGCTACCTCGCGTTCGCTCAAGGAGTATACGGAAGAAAGCATCAAAGCACTTGTCGATCGCATCATAGATGGGCAAGTGCAAGAGGGATATTTTCGGGAATGCCCTATTACCTTCCGCGACATTGCTGAGGCCAAGCGTGTACTCACCGAAAGTCTCAAGACCATCTATCATACCCGAATTGCCTACCCCGAACTTAATAGTAAACCTACACACCCTGCTCCTCAGTCTGCACGACGCACATATTTCTTTGGACGAAAAAAAGGCTAACTTTACATTTCCTTTTTGTGGGCTCTAGATTTGTTTGGAAGCCATCTTCTCATAGCAAAGGCTGCGCATGAAGCATCTTAAAAAGAGTTTCATGCGCAGCCTTTGCTATGAAATAGAATGTATCTTTTACTTATATTCATTCGCAATTCTTTCTCCTCTCAACACCGCTAGTGCATTAAGCGCTAGCGCCTCCATCTCGTCTTCGCCAGGGAAAATGCGTACGGGAGCTATGTGCTCTACGCGTTGCGCTATACCTTGAGTGATATAATCAGAATGAGCCATGCCTCCTGTGAGTAATATTGCATCGACACGGCCAAACAATACGGCACTCTCTGCAGCAATTCCTTTGGCCGTATGGAAAATCATTGCATTGATGAGTAATCGGGCATGAGCATCCCCGCCGTCGGCCATTTGCAGAATCTTCACAATGTCGGTTGTGCCGAGGTGAGCCATTAGTCCAGCTTGGCCAGCCACACGCTTTTTGAGTTGATCCTCTGTATATTGTCCGCTATAGCAGAGGTGAATCAAGTCTGCCGCAGGCAACGTACCTGCACGTTCGGGCGAAAGAGGTCCTTCACCGTCGAGTGCATTGTTTGTATCAATAGCTCTTCCCCTCTCGTGTGCAGCGATAGAAATACCTCCGCCCAAGTGGCAGATGATGAGGTTTAGGTCTTCATACCTTCGTCCTATTTCTTTGGCATAGCGCCGAGCTGTGGCACGCTGGTTAAGTGCATGCCATATTGCTAGGCGAGGCATCAGCGGAGAACCGCTCACACGAGCCTCGGGCACTAGTTCGTCCACCGTTACAGGGTCGGCAATGTAAGCCTCACACGGTTCTTTTTGTAAGCGTGCCAATTCGTAGGCGATGATACACCCCAAGTTGCAAGCGTGCTTACGAAGTGCATAGTACGTCTCGTGACACATTTTTTCGTTTACTTGATACACTCCTCCTGGAATTGGCTTAATTAGTCCACCGCGTCCAATGATTGCATCAAATTGCATAGGAATATGATTCTGCTTTAGCCAGTCTGTCACCAACTGACGTCGAAACGTATGTTGGTCGATTATCTGCTCATAGGCTGCTAGATCTTCCGCATTATGCCGAATCGTTGTGATGCAATAGGGAACATCGTCCACGTAGACTGCCACCTTGGTAGAGGTAGAGCCTGGATTCACCACGAGTATGCGTTTGCCTTCGGGAATAGTGTGATTTGACATGAAAGTGTGAGTGCTTTACACTTGTCTTTAAAAGCGCTTTGTGTAGTTTTTATGACTTGATGGCGCTGTGCGCCTAGTTCTGAGAGTTTATACTTATAGATGAAGCCAACGTTGCCAGTGCCAAACTAAAATATTTTGCATCTGCATCGTCGCCCCTTGAAGGTAACACCACGGGAACTATCGTTCCTTGCAACATGCCCGCCACCTGAGCTCCAGCAAAGAGTGGCAATGCCTTATAGAGCGCATTGCCCGATTCAATATCGGGGAGCACCAACGCATCTGCATCGCCCTCAAGCGAAGAATCAATACCTTTTACGCGAAGCGTAAGTGGGTCGCACGAGGTGCGAAGGTCTAGCGGACCATCCACTCGTAATCGTCCCCATTCTCCTGAAACTGCTCGCTGACATATCTCAGCATATCCCTCCGTGTGTGGAAACTTAGGACTTACCATTTCGCTACAATGAACCAACGAGATGCGCGGCTCTTCTATTCCAAAGGCATGGAGCACGTGTGCTAAGTAGCCCACCTGTTGCAAGCGCTGTTCGTGAGTGGGGTAGGGTATCACTGCTGCGTCTGAGAAGAATAGAAGTTTATGATAGCTCTTTATCTCGGCCACGGCTATGTGGGTAAGTACCCGTCCGCGAGGCAGAATGCCCCACTCCTTGTTGAGCACAGCGCGCAGCAATGTATCTGTGTGGATAAGCCCTTTCACAAGCACGTCTGCTTCGCCTCGGCCCACCATCATCACCGCCTCCTGGGCTGCTGCTTCGTCAGTATCAGCATTGACAAAGTGCATCCTCGCTTCAGAAATCTTTGTAACGGATAGTTTTTGCTTCACTTCCAACGTATGACCCACAAAGTAGGCTTCAGCAAATCCGTCATTTACGGCACGCACCACGGCTTGTAGCGTACTATCGTCTGTGCCGCATACTACGGCTAGGCGGTAGCGCCGTTCCTGCAACCGTAGGTGGGCGCTCAGATCATTGAAAGAGTGAATAGCTTGCATAAGGAATGGGTATTGGTTGTATATCTTGTGGGGGAAGGAAATGATTCTTCGTTTCTTATTGCACAGGTATAGCCTGTTTTGTGTAACAAACGGCCGCAAAGCTACAAATAAGTAACCAAATATTGCACATATTTTCTCTTTATATGCAAAAATAAACCATAAAATTAGATCAATAGACCATCAACGTGTATCTTGAGCGCTTTGCCATATCCTATTCTCTCTAAACATCGGCGTCTATGTCATTGCAGAAGTTTTTCGAAAAAAGTGATATCGGCTCTATGGAATGCCACGTTGCCCAACGTTCTTCCAGAACAACGTTTTGTTGACTTCGTATATGCCGTTCCAAGGTATACGTCTTTCCGTCCGTAGATGTACATTCTCCCGTTCACAGATCTTCATCTATCCATCGTTCAATGCCCAGTTGTAGCTCTACCGCTGCCGTCCGGTAGCTCTACCACAGGCCTGTGGTAACGCTGCCGCTCGGCAGCGGTAGAGCTACCGCACGGCAGTGGTAGAGCTTTCACCGCCCATTGAACGACGAGAAAGTCCTCATCGAGAAACGGGAAGAGCTAGGTTTTAGCTTGATAATGACGAAGTTTGTGGCACTTCGTTCACAACTTACACATACCCCTATTCGCAAAGGGAAAATTCTGCCTACACAGAGAGCCTAATTTGCGTGCTCCAAAGAAGACCAAATCTTCGCACCGTAAAAGCTAAATAAAGAGACCTTCGTACCTAGCATCGGAAGGAAGAAGAAGCAGATCCCCTCTTATTACGCGCGTGCGCGTT
>UQKO01000008.1 GCA_900541575.1 uncultured Prevotella sp. | reverse complement strand
CCCAGCCGATAATGACGGGCTGAAAGCCCAATGAATTCCATAGCCCAAGGCAACGCCTTGGGTAGAATTGAGCAAGAACGATACGCCCTATAAGGGCAGAAGTAAGGACAATGTGTTTGTACTTTTGCCCTTACAGGGCGTAACAACACTACTCACGGGAAAACCCAGGGCGTTGCCCTGGGCTATGAACAGCATTGGGCTTTCAGCCCGCTCATACTAAATCCGAAACTTGAATTATACGTTATCACTGTCCTTTGGAAGTATAGAGTCTATTCGAATGGCATATTCTGCCACACATACGATACTGTTACAGGGATAATCTTTTAATGTAATCCGCAGATAACAAAATGAATATATAAAAAATAAATAATTATAAAAATGAAGTTTTAGGGCGGATTTTGGAGAAAAGGCACTTTCAGACTCTTGGTATATAAGAGAAAAGTTGTAACTTTGCACTCAGAAAGTAGGAAACGTAAGATAACTGCTTTGTTTAGAGGAGCTTACGGGCTCCAGGTTAGCAATAACCCTCCGACCCGTATTTGGAATATCAATATGGGCGACGGAACATAAAACAATTTTCATATCATTTTCATAATACTGAAATGCCAGGATTATTAGGAAAAAAAATCGGAATGACATCCGTATTCAGTGCCGAGGGTCAGAATGTACCATGCACTGTTATCGAAGTTGGTCCTTGCGTGGTAACGCAGATTAAGACCGTCGAGAAAGATGGCTATGCAGCCGTGCAGCTTGGTTTCCAGGAGGCTAAGGAGAAGAATACTTCAGCTCCTCTCATGGGACACTTCAAGAAGGCTGGTGTTACCCCCAAACGCCACTTGGCAGAATTCAAGGGCTTTGATCAGGAACTCAACCTGGGCGATACTCTTACGGTGGAACTCTTCAACGACACTCAGTATGTTGATGTAGTAGGTACCTCAAAGGGTAAGGGATTCCAGGGCGTTGTGAAGCGTCACGGTTTCGGTGGTGTAGGTCAGAGCACTCACGGTCAAGATGACCGTCTGCGTAAGCCCGGTTCAATCGGTGCTTGTTCTTACCCCGCCAAGGTATTCAAGGGAATGCGCATGGGTGGCCAAATGGGTGGCGACCGTGTAACTACGCAAAACTTGAAAGTATTAAAGGTAGTCCCCGAACACAACCTTCTCATTATCAAGGGTTCTGTTCCAGGTTGCAAAGGTTCAATCGTAATTATCGAGAAGTAAGCAATGGAAGTTAGTGTATTCAATATCAAAGGTGAAGATACCGGCCGCAAGGTAACACTGAATGACAGTGTATTTGGCATTGAGCCGAACGACCACGTAATTTACCTCGATGTAAAGCAGTATCTCGCTGCTCAGCGTCAGGGTACGGCTAAGTCGAAAGAAAGAAGCGAGATGAGCGGTTCAACCCGCAAGCTCGGTCGTCAGAAAGGTGGCGGCGGCGCTCGTCGCGGTGATATCAACTCACCCGTACTCGTAGGCGGTGCACGCGTGTTCGGTCCCAAGCCTCGTAATTATAGCTTCAAGCTCAACAAGAAAATGAAGGCACTTGCACGTCGTAGTGCACTTAGCTACAAGGCTCAAGAAGGTGCAATCGTTGTAGTAGAAGACTTCAACTTGGAAGCTCCTAAGACAAAGGCTTTTGTTGAAATCGTAAATAATCTTAATGTTTCTGATAAAAAGGTGCTTTTCGTTCTCAACGAAGCAAATAAAAACGTATATTTGTCAGCACGCAATATACAGAACGCTAAGGTTGCAAAGGCTTCAGATATCAATACTTACGGCGTGCTCAACGCAGGTGCCATGGTTGTTACTGAATCTGCTCTCTCAACGATCGAAGATGTCTTAACAAAGTAAAAAAGCACAGAAAATGGCATATATTATCAAACCGCTCGTGTCTGAAAAGGCCAACACCCTGACAGAAAAGCTGAACCAATTCAGCTTCATCGTGCGTCCTGAAGCTAACAAACTTCAGATTAAGGCAGAAGTTGAGGCAACTTACAACGTGAGCGTAGTAAGCGTAAACACTATTAAGTATGCTGGTAAGACTAAGGCTCGCTACACAAAAGCAGGCCTCGTACGTGGTCGCAGCAACGCTTTCAAGAAAGCTATCGTAACTCTCAAAGAGGGTGAAACCATCGATTTCTATAGCAATATCTAAATAAATAATGGCAGTACGTAAATTTAAGCCCACTACACCGGGGCAGAGACACAAAATTATTGGTACGTTCGAAGAAATTACTGCATCCGTACCAGAAAAATCTCTCGTTTACGGTAAGCGCGTATCTGGCGGTCGCAACAACACTGGTAAGATGACCATGCGTTATCTCGGTGGCGGTCACAAGAGAAAGTTCCGCTTTATCGATTTTAAGCGTGAGAAAGACGGTGTACCCGCAGTTGTGAAGACTATTGAGTACGATCCTAACCGTTCGGCTCGTATTGCATTGCTCTTCTATGCTGATGGTGAAAAACGTTATATCATCGCTCCTAATGGATTGAAGGTTGGCGATCAAATCATGTCTGGTGCTGAAGCTGCTCCCGAAGTTGGTAATGCACTTCCTTTGCAGAACATCCCCGTAGGTACCGTGATCCACAACATCGAGCTCCGTCCTGGACAGGGCGCTCTGCTCGTTCGCTCTGCTGGTAATTTCGCACAGCTTACTTCACGTGAAGGTAAGTATTGCGTAATCAAATTGCCTTCAGGTGAAACTCGCCAAATCCTCAGTGCTTGTAAGGCTACTATCGGTAGCGTAGGTAACTCAGATCATGCTCTCGAATCTTCAGGTAAAGCAGGTCGCTCACGCTGGTTGGGACGTCGTCCGCACAACCGTGGTGTTGTAATGAACCCTGTTGATCACCCCATGGGTGGTGGTGAAGGCCGTCAGAGTGGTGGACACCCGCGCTCACGTACTGGTTTGTATGCTAAGGGCTTGAAGACAAGAGCTCCTAAGAAGCAGTCAAACAAGTACATTATCGAAAGACGTAAAAAGTAACAAGCACTAAAACAAAGAAGAATTTATGAGTCGTTCTCTAAAAAAAGGCCCGTACATCGCAGTCTCTCTTGAAAAGAAAGTTCTTGCCATGAACGAAAGCGGTAAGAAAAACGTGGTGAAGACATGGGCCAGAGCTTCAGTGATATCGCCAGACTTCGTTGGTCATACCATTGCAGTTCACAACGGAAACAAATTCATTCCTGTTTATGTTACTGAAAACATGGTAGGCCACAAGCTCGGTGAGTTCGCACCCACCCGCAAGTTCGGCGGTCATGCTGGTAACAAGAAAAAATAAGCAGGACCTTTCAATCCAGAAACAAAAAAGAATAATTAAATAATGGGAGCAAGAAAAAGATTAGCGGCTGAAAAAAGAAAAGAAGCCCTGAAGACCCAATATTTTGCAAAGCTGCAGAATGTTCCCTCCTCACCCCGTAAAATGCGCTACGTAGTAGACATGGTTCGTGGCATGGAGGTGAATCGCGCCCTCGGCACACTCAAGTTCTCTAAGAAGGCTGCTTCTGAAGTACTCGAAAAGTTATTGCGTTCCGCAATCGCTAACTGGGAACAGAAGAACGATCGCAAGGCTGAAGATGGCGAATTGTTTATAACCAAAATTTTCGTTGATGAAGGCGTAACGCTCAAGCGCATGCGCCCCGCTCCGCAGGGAAGAGGTTATAGAATTCGTAAACGTTCAAACCACGTAACTCTGTTCGTGGGTACTAAAACAAATGACTAATCGATATGGGACAGAAAGTAAATCCGATAAGTAACCGACTTGGTATCGTACGCGGTTGGGATTCTAACTGGTTCGGTGGCCGTAACTTCGGTGACAATATTCTCGAAGACAGCAAAATCCGTAAGTATCTCGACGCACGCTTGGCAAAGGCTAGTGTATCTCGTATCGTAATTGAACGTACACCGAAAATCATCACCATCACAGTTTGTACATCACGTCCAGGACTTATCATCGGTAAGGGTGGCGCTGAAGTAGACAAACTCAAGGAAGAACTGAAGAAAATCACCGATAAGGATGTTCAAATCAATATCTTTGAGGTGAAGAAGCCCGACCTCGATGCCAACATCGTGGGCAAGAGCATTGCACGACAAGTAGAAGGCAAAATTGCCTATCGTCGCGCAATCAAGATGGCTATTGCCAACGCTATGCGTATGGGTGCTGAAGGTATCAAGGTTCAGATCTGCGGACGTCTCAATGGTGCTGAAATGGCACGTAAGGAAATGTTCAAAGAAGGACGTACTCCTCTCCACACCCTCCGTGCTGATATCGACTACTGCCAGTGCGAAGCACTCACAAAGGTGGGACTTCTCGGTATCAAAGTATGGATCTGCCGTGGCGAAGTTTATGGAAAGCGCGACCTCGCTCCTAACTTCACTCAGGAGAAGGAATCACGTGGCAATAACTACAATGGTGGCCGCAAGTTCCGCAACAAGAGAAACAACAACCGCTAATCAGATTTTCAGTTAGAGTATTATGTTACAACCCAAAAGAACAAAATACAGAAGACCGCAAAAGGGCCGCTGCAAAGGTAACGCTCAGCGTGGCAACCAACTCGCTTTTGGTAGCTTCGGCATCAAGAGCCTCGACACGCACTGGCTCACTGGTCGTCAAATCGAAGCCGCTCGTGTCGCTATGACACGCTACATGCAGCGTGAAGGACAGAGCTGGATTCGTATCTTCCCCGACAAACCTATCACCAAAAAGCCTGCTGATGTACGTATGGGTAAAGGTAAAGGTGATCCCGTAGGATACGTATTCCCTATCACACCGGGTCGAATCATCTTCGAAATTGAAGGTGTTCCCTTCGAGGTTGCAAAAGAGGCTCTCCGCCTTGCAGCACAGAAGCTTCCCGTTACTACTAAATTCGTTGTAAGACACGACTACGACAAAAACGCCTAATCATGAAGATTTCAGAAATCCGCCAAATCCCCGCAGCAGAGCTTTCACAACGCATCGCTGAAGAGGTTGCTAATTACAATCAGCTGCTGCTCAATCACAGCATCTCTCCTCTGGCAAATCCTTCACAGATCAAGGCTGCTCGTCGCACCATCGCACAGATGAAGACAGTGTTGAGAGAAATCGAACTTAACAAGTAATAATGGTCCAGATGGAAGCTAGAAACTTAAGAAAAACAAGACAGGGTGTCGTTATCAGCAACAAAATGGATAAAACCATTGTTGTCGCTGCTAAGTTCAAGGAAAAGCACCCCATTTATGGTAAATTCGTCTCCAAAACGAAAAAGTATCACGCTCACGATGAGAAGAACGACTGCAACGTCGGAGATACCGTGCTCATCATGGAAACCCGCCCCTTGAGCAAAACTAAGCGTTGGAGAGTTGTTGAAATTGTAGAAAGAGCTAAATAATTATGATACAAGCAGAATCAAGATTGACAGTTGCCGACAACAGCGGCGCACGCGAAGCTCTCTGCATCCGCGTTCTCGGTGGTACTAAGCGTCGTTACGCTTCAGTCGGTGATGTGATTGTCGTTTCTGTAAAGAACGTCATCCCGTCAAGCGATATTAAGAAAGGTGCCGTATCAAAGGCTTTGATCGTACGTACCAAAAAAGAAATCCGTCGTGCTGACGGTTCTTACATCCGCTTTGATGACAATGCTTGCGTATTGCTCAACAATGCAGGTGAACTGAGAGGTAGCCGTATCTTCGGCCCCGTGGCTCGTGAACTCCGCGCTGTCAACATGAAGGTCGTATCTTTGGCACCTGAAGTACTTTAATCAAGATTTCAAAGAAAGTAATGAGTAAGTTACATATCAAAAAAGGCGACACCGTTTATGTAAATGCCGGTGAAGACAAGGGCAAGACTGGCAAGGTCGTTAAGGTCCTCGTTGAAAAGCAACGTGCTATCGTTGAAGGCATTAACATGGTGTCAAAGAGCCAGAAGCCGAGCGCAAAGAACCCTCAGGGTGGCATCGTTAAGATGGAGGCTCCCATTCACATTTCTAATCTGAACGTAGTTGACCCCAAGACTGGCAAGCCCACTCGAATCGGTCGTCGCAAGAACGATGAAGGCAAGTTGGTACGTTTCGCTAAAAAATCAGGAGAGGAGATTAAGTAATGAATACAGCACAACTTAAAAAGGAATATGCAGAGCGCATTGCCCCGGCTCTGATGAAGCAATTCAACTATTCTTCATCAATGCAAATCCCCGCACTGAAGAAGATTGTTATCAACCAGGGTCTTGGTATGGCAGTTGCCGATAAGAAAATCATCGACGTAGCCATCAACGAACTTACCGCCATCACTGGACAGAAAGCCGTAGCTACTGTTTCTAAAAAGGACGTTGCTAACTTCAAACTCCGTAAGAAAATGCCTATCGGCGTTATGGTAACCCTCCGTCGTGAGCGTATGTACGAATTCCTCGAGAAGCTCGTTCGCGTAGCTCTCCCTCGTATTCGCGACTTCAAGGGCATCGAAAGCAAGTTCGACGGACGTGGCAACTACACGCTCGGTATTCAGGAACAGATTATCTTCCCTGAAATCAACATCGATACTATCGACCGCATCCTCGGTATGAACATCACTTTCGTGACTTCTGCTCCTACCGATGAAGAGGGCTACGCTCTCCTCAAGGAATTTGGTCTTCCTTTCAAAAACGCTAAAAACTAATTCGAAACTATGGCAAAAGAGTCAATGAAAGCACGCGAAGTAAAGCGTGCCAAGCTCGTCGCTAAGTACGCCGCAAAGCGTGCAGCTCTTAAGGAAATTGTCAATAAGTCGAATGATCCCGTGGAAGCTTACGAGGCAGCTCGTAAGCTCCAAAAGATCCCTCGCAACGCCAATCCTATCCGTCTGCACAATCGCTGCAAGATCACGGGTCGTCCTAAAGGTTACATCCGCCTCTTTGGTCTCTCTCGTATCCAATTCCGCGAAATGGCTTCTAACGGTCTGATTCCCGGCGTAAAGAAGGCTAGCTGGTAATTACTAGTAAAGAACTAATTCTCTATTATTTAATATTGTCGGGAAAGTCCCGATTAATTAAACAATTCAAACAAATGACTGATCCTATAGCAGATTTCCTTACGCGTTTGCGTAATGCTATCCAGGCAAAGCACCGTGTGGTTGAAGTGCCTGCGTCAAACTTGAAGAAGGATATCACTAAGATCCTCTTCGATCAGGGTTACATCCTCAACTACAAGTTTGAGGAAGATGGTCCTCAGGGTACCATCAAAATCGCCCTCAAGTACAATCCCCAGAGCAAGGTGAACGCTATCAAGAGCCTCACTCGCGTTTCTAAGCCCGGTATGCGTAAGTACACTGGCTATCGTGAAATGCCCCGTGTAATCAACGGACTTGGTATCGCCATCATCTCTACTTCAAAGGGCGTAATGACCAACAAGGAGGCTGCCGATCTCATGATCGGTGGTGAAGTTCTTTGCTACGTATACTAATAAATAGGAGGAACAAAATGTCTAGAATAGGTAAATTGCCGATTAACATCCCTGCAGGTGTAACAGTTACCCTGAAGGATAATGTAGTGTCTGTAAAAGGACCGAAGGGTGAGCTCAGCCAGGCTGTTGATCCTTCCATCATCGTCACAATCGAAAACAACGAGATCACTTTCGCTATCGACGAAGCTAACGATACCGTTGAGCAAAAGCAGAAGCAGGCTTTCCACGGCCTTTATCGTGCTCTTGTCAACAATATGGTTGTTGGTGTGAGCGAAGGTTACAAGAAGGAAATGGAACTCGTAGGTGTAGGTTATCGTGTTTCCAACCAGGGTAACCTCATTGAGTTTAACTTGGGTTATACCCACGCTATTTTCCTCCAAGTTCCCGCTGAGATCAAGGTTGAGACGAAGTCTGAAAGAAACAAGAACCCGTACATCTCGCTCGAAAGCTGCGATAAGCAGTTGCTAGGTCTTGTATGCGCTAAAATTCGTTCTTTCCGCAAGCCTGAACCTTACAAGGGTAAGGGTATCCTCTATGTAGGCGAACAGATTCGTCGTAAGTCTGGTAAGTCTGCTGGTGCAAAGTAATTTAAATCTCTAAGATTATGACTACGAAAAAAGAACAAAGACGCGTAAAAATCAAATATCGGGTTCGTAATAAGATTTCTGGTACGGCTGCCCGTCCTCGCTTGACTGTATTCCGCAGCAACAAGCAGATCTACGTACAAATCATTAACGACGAGACTTCTTCAACTCTCGTTGCTGCTTCTTCTCTTGGCATGGAGACTATGCCTAAGAAAGAGCAGGCTGCCAAGGTTGGTGAGGCTGTAGCTGCAAAGGCTATTGCCGCAGGTATTACTGAGGTTGTATTCGACCGTAACGGTTACCTCTACCATGGCCGTGTAAAGGAAGTAGCAGATGGTGCCCGTAAAGGTGGACTTAAATTCTAAATAAGATTATGGCAAACAGAGTAAACGTAAATACAGAAGAGTTAAAGGATAGACTGGTTGCTATCAATCGTGTTGTCAAGGTTACCAAGGGTGGCCGTACTTTCACTTTCGCTGCTATTGTAGTAGTTGGTGATGGTAAGGGTGTCATTGGTTACGGTCTTGGTAAGGCAGGTGAAGTTACAGCTGCTATTGCCAAGGGCGTTGAGGCAGCTAAGAAGAATTTGATTAAGGTTCCCGTTCTCAAGGGTACTGTACCCCACGAGCAATCTGCTCGCTTCGGTGGTGCTGAGGTTCTTATCCTCCCCGCTTCTGAAGGTACTGGAGTTGTAGCCGGTGGCGCTATGCGTGCCGTGCTCGAGAGCGTTGGTGTGAAGGACGTTTTGGCCAAGTCAAAGGGTTCTTCTAACCCCCACAACCTCGTAAAGGCTACAATTTTAGCTTTGAGTGAAATGCGTGATGCACGTACGGTTGCTCAGCACCGTGGTGTATCTTTGGAAAAAGTATTCAGAGGATAAAGAAATATGGCAACGATTAAGATACAACAGACGAAGAGCCGTATCGGTGCTCCCATAGACCAAAAGCGCACGCTTGACGCACTGGGTCTGACCAAATTGAATCATATCGTAGAGAAGGAAGATACTCCTATCATTCGTGGTATGATTCGCAAGGTACACCACTTAGTAACGGTCGTAGAATAATATTCAAAACAACGAAGCTTTATGAAATTACATACTTTAAAGCCTGCTAATGGTGCTACTCATTCACGTAAGCGTATCGGCCGCGGTCCTGGTTCAGGTATGGGCGGTACTTCTACTCGTGGTCACAAGGGTGCAAAGCAGCGTTCTGGTTATAGCAAGAAGATTGGATTTGAAGGTGGTCAGATGCCTTTGCAGCGTCGTCTTCCCAAGTTCGGTTTCAAGAACATTAACCGCGTAGAATACAAGGCTATCAACCTTTCTACTATTCAGGCTTTGGCAGAAGCTAAGGGCCTTGAGAAGATTGGTGTGGCAGAACTCCACGCAGCCGGTTTCATTTCTTCTAGCCAGTTGGTGAAGATTCTTGGTAATGGTGAACTCAAAGCAAAGTTGACTCTTGAGGCTCATGCATTCTCCAAGTCTGCCGAAGCTGCTATTACTGCAGTAGGTGGCACAGCTACTAAAATCTAATCAATCTTACTTCGATGAAAAAAATAATCGAGACCATCAAGAACATTTGGAGAATTGAGGATTTGCGTACGCGTCTTCTCATAACGATTCTCTTTATTGCTATTTATCGCTTTGGCTCTTTTGTGGTGCTTCCTGGCATCGATCCTGCTCGCTTGCAGGCTTTGCAGAGTCAGACGAGTGAGGGCTTGATGTCTTTGTTGAATATGTTCTCGGGTGGTGCCTTCTCAAATGCCTCGGTATTCGCTTTGGGTATCATGCCGTACATTTCAGCATCGATCGTCATTCAGCTCCTTGCAATAGCTGTACCTTATTTCCAAAAGATGCAGCGTGAGGGCGAGAGTGGCCGCAGAAAGATTAATCAAATCACTCGTTGGTTGACATTAGCAATTTTGCTTTTCCAGGCTCCGACATATTTAATCAACTTGAAGGCACAAACTGCAGGTTCAGGTGCATTCCTTGTTGGAGACGGATTTTGGTTCATGTTATCGTCTACGATTATCCTTGCGGCAGGTAGTATGTTTATCCTGTGGCTTGGCGAAAGAATAACTGATAAAGGCGTAGGCAACGGTGTGTCACTAATCATTATGATTGGTATCATTGCTCGTATGCCGGTAGCCTTTGTTCAGGAGTTTGTAACAGCATACAATGGTGCTGAAGGTGGTGGACTTATCAAGTTCCTCTTTGAGATTGTTGCTTTACTATTTGTGATGGCTTTAGCTATTATGTTGGTGAAGGCAACACGCAAGGTGCCTGTACAGTATGCTCAGCGTGTAGAAGGTAATCGCGCTGTGGGTGGTGCACGTCAGTACATTCCCCTCAAGCTTTTTGCAGCTAATGTGATGCCTATCATTTTCGCCCAAGCTATCATGTTCATCCCCCTGACTCTTGCCCAAACCATTTCAAAAGATGGTGGAAGTTGGGTACTGCAGCAGTTCTTGGATCATACGAGTGTCCTTTATAATGTAGTGTTCGTCATACTGATTGTAGCATTTACTTACTTCTATACTGCTATCACTTTGAACCCTGTTCAGATGGCAGAAGATATGAAGCGAAACAATGGCTTTATCCCAGGTGTTAAGCCTGGTAAGCCAACCGCTGACTATTTGGATGATGTGATGTCTCGCATCACATTCCCTGGTTCGCTATTCATTGCTCTCATTGCCATTATGCCTGCTTTTGCTGGTATTTTTGGTGTGAAGCAGGAATTTGCTCAGTTCTTCGGAGGTACATCTCTGTTGATTCTAGTTGGTGTTGTTTTGGATACGCTACAGCAGATTGAGAGCCACTTGTTGGTTCGCCACTACGACGGATTGCTCAATTCTGGACATGTCCGCACACGTTCAACGAAGGTAGCAGCTTATTAAGACTTCTGAATGATTTATCTGAAGACCGATGATGAGATAGAGCTCTTGCGCAAGGCCAACTTATTGGTAAGTGCAACGCTCACGGAAATAGCAAAAATTGTTGAGCCGGGTGTTACAACCCGCCAGTTGGACACCTTGGCTGAACAATTTATAAGAGATCATGGTGCGGAGCCTACTTTTAAGGGCTTCCCCAATCCTTTCGGGGGACCTTTCCCCGCTTCCATTTGTACTTCTGTAAATAATGTAGTAGTACATGGTATTCCCAATGATATTCCGCTGCGTGATGGTGATATTCTTTCAGTTGATTGCGGAACGCACATTGACGGTTTTTGTGGTGATTCTTGCTATACATTTTGTGTGGGTGAGGTCAAGCCTGAGGTGAAAGAACTTCTACGCATTACGAAGGAGTCACTTTACAAAGGTATCGAACAAGCCGTTGCGGGTCATCGCTTGGGTGACATTGGTTACGCTGTCCAGCACCATTGCGAAGAGCATGGTTATGGAATTGTGCGTGAGTTTGTGGGTCATGGCATCGGACATGAGATGCATGAGGATCCTCAAGTGCCCAATTATGGTAACCGCGGAAGTGGTAAGCAGATTAAGAATGGTCTCTGTATAGCTATAGAGCCAATGATTACGATGGGCAGTCCAGAATTAGCCATGCTCGAAGATCGTTGGGGCGTGATAACGCGTGACGGCAAGCCAGCAGCTCATTTTGAGCATACCATCGCGATTCATCATGGCAAGGCCGACATCATGTCATCGTTTAAGGAAATAGAAGAAGTAGAAAGTCAAAAAAAATAATATGGCAAAGGAAGCTGCTATCGAACAAGACGGGACGATCGTTGAAGCATTGAGCAATGCTATGTTCCGTGTAGAATTAGAGAACGGGCACGAAATCACTGCTCATATATCTGGAAAGATGCGTATGCATTATATTAAGATATTGCCAGGCGATAAGGTGAAAGTAGAAATGAGTCCGTATGATCTTTCGAAAGGAAGAATTGTGTTCAGATACAAATAAACAAAACATAATGAAAACAAGAGCATCATTAAAGAAACGGTCTGCAGATTGCAAGATTGTACGTCGTAAAGGCCGTCTGTTTGTGATTAACAAGAAGAACCCTAAGTTCAAAATGCGTCAGGGTTAACCAAGTTCCGCAATAAATAAAATTAAATATGGCAATAAGAATTGTTGGTGTAGACCTCCCTCAGAACAAGCGTGGTGAGATCGCCCTGACCTACATCTACGGTATAGGTCGTAGTAGCTCGGCAAAAATCTTGGACGAAGCCGGCATTGACAGAGATATCAAAGTGAAGGACTGGACTGACGACCAGGCAGGTAAGATTCGTGAGATCATTGCTGCTGGTTACAAGGTAGAAGGTGACCTTCGCTCTGAGATTCAGCTGAACATCAAGCGCCTGATGGATATCGGTTGCTATCGTGGTGTTCGTCATCGTAACGGACTCCCCGTACGTGGCCAAAGCACAAAGAACAATGCTCGTACTCGCAAGGGTCGCAAGAAGACCGTTGCTAACAAGAAGAAAGCTACTAAATAATAAATAAATATGGCAAAGAAAACAGTTGCAGCAAAAAAGAGAAATGTGAAGGTTGACGCTATGGGTCAGCTTCATGTTCACAGCTCTTTCAACAATATCATTGTGTCTCTTGCAAATAGCGAGGGCCAGATTATTTCTTGGTCTTCTGCCGGTAAGATGGGCTTCCGCGGTTCTAAGAAGAACACTCCTTACGCTGCCCAAATGGCCGCTCAGGATTGCGCCAAAGTAGCTTACGACCTCGGTCTTCGCAAGGTGAAGGCTTATGTTAAGGGTCCCGGTAATGGTCGTGAATCGGCTATCCGTGCTATCCACGGTGCTGGTATCGCAGTAACTGAGATTATCGATGTTACTCCGCTTCCTCACAATGGCTGTCGTCCTCCGAAGCGCAGAAGAGTATAACACACTTAGTTTTACAGTAAAAGAAATAAGAATACAATGGCAAGATATATTGGCCCTAAGTCTCGTATCGCCCGTAAGTTTGGTGAGGCTATCTTCGGTGCCGACAAAGTGTTGGCAAAGCGCAACTTCCCTCCTGGCCAGCATGGCAACAATCGTCGTCGCAAGACTTCTGAATATGGTATCATGCTCGCAGAGAAGCAGAAGGCTAAGTACACATACGGTGTGCTCGAGAAGCAGTTCCGTAACCTTTTTGATAAGGCCGCTTCTGCATCAGGTATCACCGGTGAGATTCTTCTCCAGAGCCTCGAGTGCCGTCTCGACAATGTAGTATACCGTCTCGGTATTGCTCCTACTCGTGCTGCTGCTCGTCAGCTCGTCAATCACAAGCACATCACTGTTGACGGTCGTGTGGTAAACATCGCTTCTTACAGCGTTAAGCCTGGTCAGATCGTAGCAGTTCGTGAAAAGTCAAAGTCCCTTGAAGTAATTGCAGATTCATTGGCAGGCTTCAACCACAGCAAGTATCCTTGGATTGAATGGGATGAGACTTCTAAGAGCGGTAAGCTCCTTCACAAGCCCGAACGTGCTGACATCCCTGAGAACATCAAGGAGCAGTTGATCGTCGAGTTGTACTCTAAAAACTAATCAATAATTCCCTTACATTCATGGCGATATTAGCATTTCAAAAACCTGACAAAGTAATAATGTTGGAAAACGACCCCAAGTACGGAAAATTCGAGTTTCGTCCGTTGGAGCCTGGTTTCGGCACTACTGTCGGAAATGCATTGCGTCGTATCCTTCTTTCATCGCTCGAGGGCTTCGCTATCAACACTATCAAGATAGAGGGTGTTGAACACGAATTTGCCACCGTACCTGGTGTAAAGGAAGACGTGACCAACATTATACTCAACTTGAAGCAAGTTCGTTTCAAGCAGATTGTAGATGAATACGAAACAGAGAAGGCTACTATCACCATCTCTAACTCTACTGAGTTTAAGGCTGGTGATATCAGTAAGTTTCTCAATGGATTTGAAGTGTTAAATCCTGAATTAGTGATTTGTCACTTAGATTCTAAAGCCACGATGCAGATAACAATCTCGATTAACAAGGGTAGAGGTTACGTTCCCGCTGATGAGAATCGTGAGTTCTGCCAGGACATCCACGAGATTGCTATCGACTCTATTTACACTCCTATCCGTAATGTGAAGTATGCAGTTGAGCCTTTCCGCGTAGAGCAGAAGACAGACTACGACAAGCTTGTGCTTGAAATCACAACGGACGGTTCCATTCACCCGAGAGAAGCCCTTAAAGAGGCCGCAAAGATTCTTATTTACCACTTCATGCTCTTCTCAGACGAGAAGATTACTATGGAGGATAAGGCAGATGAGGAGAACGAAGAGTTCGACGAAGAAGTTCTCCACATGCGTCAGTTGCTCAAGACGAAGTTGACCGACCTGAATCTTTCAGTTCGTGCACTCAACTGCTTGAAGGCAGCCGATGTAGAGACCCTTGGCGAGCTTGTTCAATACAATAAGAACGACCTCTTGAAGTTCCGCAACTTCGGTAAGAAATCGCTCACTGAGCTTGATGATTTGCTCGAGAGTCAGAATCTATCGTTTGGAACTGACATCTCTAAGTATAAATTAGATAAAGATTAATATCTGAAATGAGACACAATAAGAAATTCAACCATCTGAGCCGTACTGCTTCTCATAGAAGTGCCATGCTCTCCAACATGGCTTGCTCTTTGATCAAGCACAAAAGAATCACTACGACTCTGGCCAAGGCTAAGGCGCTGAAGAAGTACGTTGAGCCCCTGATCACTAAGAGCAAGGACGATACGATGAACTCTCGTCGTGTAGTGTTCAGCTATCTTCAAGACAAGTTTGCCGTAACTGAACTTTTCCGCGAAGTTCGCGCTAAGGTTCTCGATCGTCCTGGTGGCTATACTCGTATCATCAAGACTGGCTTCCGTGCTAGTGATGCTTCTGAGATGTGTTTCATCGAACTTGTAGACTTCGATGAGAACATGGCCAAGACCAAGAAGAAAGCAACTCGTACTCGTCGTAGCAAGAAGGTCGCAACTCCCGCAGCTGAAACTCCTGCAACTGAAACTACAGAAGCCCCTGCTGAAGAAGCAAAGGCTGAGTAATACCACGCTCACAAGTCCGCAGGTGTGTCCAAGCACCTGTGGCTCTTATACCATAACTAACGGAATCTCTAGCGAAAGAGATTCCGTTTTTATTTGATTACCATGTAGGTTGTTTAATGGTAAGCATCCCATGCAGACCGTATTGTGTTAGCGTTCGGTGCATGGTCCGTTCCGCCTGTTTACGTTTCACAGAATAGCAATAATTGGGGTCAGCGGATATTTCCGGTTGGTATGATGGTAAAAAGTGCTTGCTCATATCATGCATATTGAGTAGCTTTGCATCGCGCAGCCAGTTATACAAGATATTCAGCGACCGCACGGGCATGACGCCCCGCGAGTGGCGTGACGGGCAGAGGGCGTAGCGAGCTGTGCTCGGTGATGTGCAGAAGGTATATTGTTGTCTGGTAACATGTAAATATGCGAACGGATTCAAGCAGCTGCTCAAGCACCAGCATTAAGCGCTACCACCAAGCGCTAGCTCTAATGGGGGCGACGCGTCCCGCGTCGGGATTTTTAAAGCAACGGCTCACAGATAGTAGTGTAATTAGTACTATCTGTGAGCTTTTATTTAGTGCTATTTTTCCCGACGCGGGACGCGTCGCCCCCATTAGTGTTTGCGCTTTTAAGGACGGTAATGTCCTCCAGTACCGTCTATCCACCCATAAAGTGAAAAGTGACTTTTGTCTGTACTGCGCAGACTTTCATCGCGTTACGCTGTGTAGGCACAGTGCAGAGTTACCTACACGCCGTAACGCATTGAAAATCAATGCAGTGCAGGCAAAAAGTGTAAGATGTAGGTAAAAAGCGTGTAAACGTGCAGATGAGGGGCGTAAAGTGCAAAAATGCCCCATTTCATCGCAGAAATGCCCCATTTTATCGCTAAAACGGCCTTTCCGGTGCAAAAAACGGGTAAAGTGTCCGATTGGTACCAATCGGACAACAACTTATGAGCAATCGGACAACAAGACAGGGCAATCGTTTGCATCGAAACGATGACAATACTTAAATTTGTAAACAATTTCACTAAATTCATAAACATTTATCTCATTATGCACACACACTTTACACGATTACCTCATCAGTGGGTAGCGAAGAAAGTGCCTCCTCCGCCCCTATTGGGCCGGTGGTTGCTCATGTTGGGCGTGTTGCTCATGACCTGGGGCCTTGTGCCGCAGGTGGTGAGGGCAGACACCGACCCCGAAGATGTAGCCAAGACAATATGTATTGACAACATAGCCATGAGCGAGGCACGTCCGTACATTGAATTCCGTTACATGGACTACGACAAGGATAACAGAAAGCCTGATGCCATGCGCAATATCAAGATATATGCGAATGAATTCGTTGAGTACAGAACTATTTCGCCGCTTATAAAAAATTTCCCCGTTTACAATGACATATTGGTGGGCGAAATGCCCCGTTGTCATGACAAGCTGGTGCGTCACAACGAAGCGTATGGCCGCCTTACCATTGTAAAGGACGTGATGAACGGCAAAAAGCGTACTGTCTACGCCCGCTTTTACCCTTCAAAGAAATTGCTCGAGGGTGAAGGCACCCCTGACGGCAAGGGCAAGTTGCGCGGTATCAGGTTTGTGGGTTGTTGGGACAACAACGACAATGGCGATGATCCCGACAACATAGACGTGTACTTGAACTTCACTGCCGGCTCGGCCATCAACGAGTCCCAAACCAATAAGGGCAGTTTTGTGCGCAGTGCCGCAGGCAAAATTACATTCAATGCTTCGAAGCTGCCGAATAAGAAAGCCTGGGGTTTCGCGCCCACCTACTATTTCAACAATTCAAGGTCGTATACTTCCCTCAAGTATGGTTCGGTATATGCGGCCGACAATGCCACCAGCGTGACCAAGACGCTCGACGGCACGTTCAGCAACCGCAATGCCGTCACCATTTACTATTGGGGCGCATGGAGTGCCACGATGAATATTGGCATGGGTAGTGTGGTAGATCCCATTCAGGACAACAAGAACAGTGTGTTCCAGCGTTACAACAATGGCACTATTTGGTCAGTCACCGTGCCCGGTTGCCCATATCCGGGCAATTTGAGCGCAGAACCCAAACAGTGGACCAAAACCGTGAAGCTGACTTGGAACACCAAGGGCGACACCCGCTTGAGCAGCGAGAAAGACAAGTGGCTGGTGTACCGCTACAAGCAAGGCGAATCAGCAAGTTCGGCCAAACGTATCGCTGCCGTTAACTATAAAACTCACGAATGCGAGGTGGAAGTGCCAAGCCTTGAAACCGAATATGTGTATATCGTCACCTACCAAAAGGACGGGTGGAAGGAAGGCATAGTAGACGACCTCAAGGCCACAGTGACGACCAAGATAGTGCCGTCGTTCGTATTTGACAAGGTAGACACCCGTTCTGAAGAGCAGAGCGTGGTGGTGACTTGGAAGTATGGTGCTTTCAGAAACAGCGAGCAGAGTTTCCTTGTGTACAGCCGTTTGGCCGGCACAACCCAGTGGAGCAACCCCGTGAGCGTGCCCCGCACCGATGTGAATGCCACCTTGGGCGAATACGAGTACACTGGCATCAAGAATGTGTGTGACTCTTACGAGTTCAAGGTTGCGCTGAAAGCCTTTGGCAAGACCTTTGAGTCGCCCATTGCCGTAGGCTCCATCAGCGGCAGCAGCCGTGTGACATCGTTAAACGTGAGCAAGGGCCTGTACAGCAACAGCGTCAAGCTCACCTGGAACGCCCAGCAAATATCTGAGGGCAACACCCGTTATGTGGTGGCACGCCGTATGCTTGGCAGCAAGGGCAACTGGAGCGACATACATACCGTGTCGGGCACCTCGGAGATGTACACCTTCGACGACAACAATGTGGCCCCCGGCCAGTACTACGAATACCGCGTGTTGTCGTACATCAACTGTAATGGCAACAGCACGCTGACCGCCGAGGCCACCGACAACGGCTTTTGCCAGGCCACCGGCACCATAGCCGGCCGCATAGCCTATGGCACAGGTACGGCCGTTGAGGGCGTGCGCGTCAATTTGGTGCAGGCCAAGGACGATGCCGAGGCCAAATCGCAGTTCTACTCATTGCGTGTTGACAATGTAGGCGGTGGCCTTGTGCTGCCCCTCGACCGTGAGGAGGCCGGTGCCCTGTTTATGGACAGTGTACCCATCACCGTGCAGGCATGGTTCCGCCTCGACGACAACATCAAGGAGTCGGGCAATGCAACCAATTATGCAACGCCCATGCTGATTGACACTTACGACAACTTCTCACTGTTTGGTCAGCGCACCAGCAGCGGTGCCTACCAGCTGACGTTGCGCCTGCCCACATCTAACAAGTATGCCGACACGCCCACCACGGTGGCGCTCGAACCCAACAATTATTATGCCATAGCCCTGTCAACCGACGGCGCCGCCAACTGGACCCTGCGCGCCATCGACACCAAGGGCAAGATGCAGAAGTTTGAAACCAAGGCCACGGGCATGCCCAAGGAAAACCGCAAGAAGCTTTACAACCTGGCCTTCGGTACGAATGTGAGCGATTTGGCAAGCTACAACTTTAACGGCTACATCGACGAGGTGCGCGTGTGGAACAAAGTCCTTGCCGATGCCGAGTTGATGGCCACCTACGACCACCAGCTCTCGGGCGACGAGAAAGACCTCTATCTGTACTGGCCGCTCGACGAGGGCATAACCAATCAGACTACCGCTTACGACTATAGCAAGACCGGCGGCGTGGCCAATGGCCATCACGGCACTATCAAGTCGTCGAACAGCATCAGCACCATTGTGCCTCCCGACGATGCATTCAGCATTTACGGCCGCACCGATGCCGAGGGCAACTATGTGATAAAAGGTGTGCCATTTACCGGCAGCGGCACCAACTACTCGGTTGTGCCAAGCAAGGGCGTACACAGCTTTACACCACAGAAGCTCTCGCGCTACGTCAGCCAGAATTCAATCAACCACAATGGCGTCGACTTTGAGGACACCTCAAGTTTCCCCGTTACAGGTCAGGTGCTGTACGAAGGCACCACCTATCCGGTGGAGGGTTGCAACTTCTACGTAGACGGCAACATCTGCTATAAGGACGGCGAACCCATCACCAGCGACAGCGAGGGCCACTTCAGCATCAGTGTGCCCATTGGCGACCACTTTATACAGATAAAGAAGCAGGGCCACGAGTTTGCCTCGGCAGGCCGTTTCCCCGCCGACGACAAGGGCGTTGGCACACGCTACACCTTTGTGAAGGAAGAGCCGGTGAACTTTACCGATGTGACCAAAGTCGTAATAGCCGGCCGTGTGGCAGGTGGCGACGTTGAAAAGGGCAAGCCCCTTGGTTTGGCACAGAGCAAGGCCAACATTGGCCAGGCCGTGATAAAGCTCAGCGCAGGCGATGCCTACCGCATGAATGTGGTGCGCAAGGACAATGGTGGCGCTTACACTTACGAAAACGCCACCGACGCCCGCAACTATGAAGCAGCAAGCAAGCAAGTGAAGAGCACCGCCCAGGTGGGTGGCGGCGATGACGATGCCGTAAAAACCATCACCATCACCACCGACCCCGCCACAGGCGAGTTTGCCGCCCTGGTACCCCCCGTGCAGTACAAGGTGACCAGTGTCGAGGTGCCGTCAAATGCCGAGATTGTGTTCGACCGCGCCACTATTCCTGGCATCGACGCCAGCAATCCGCTGGCCGTCAAGACCGACTCCACCACCACCGACGAGGGCAAAGTGCTACGCTTCGACTATGTGGCATCGCTCAACTTGGCTCACCGCGTGGAGCCGACATTCGATGTCAAGCAGAAGGGTGCTCCGGCCTTTGGCGACGCCACCTTCAAGTACGTGACACTCAGCGACCCCAAGGGCCAGGAAGTGCCGCTCTACACCACCGACGAGCAGGGCACAGTGACCTATGCCATGGGTGCTCCGGTGTTCACCCAGTTGCGCCGCTACACCTTCACCCTCGACGGCTACGAGCAGTACGTCAACCAGGACGATGCCCAAAATCCCGTCACCGACCGTGTACCGTTGCAGAAGTCAACTGTCACCATCACCAACCAGTTTGCTGCCGGACAGGTGGTGAACTTTGAAGGTGCCGACGACGGCAAGTTTAAGGACGAGAACAACTTGGCCACCAACCAGCTGCAGCTCGACTCGCTCGGCCATGCCGAATACACCTTTATGGCAGGTTTCCCCAACATCACAGAACCGTACACCTTGGGGCTTAACATGGTGTTCGACGTGAATGGCGCACAAAAGCAGTGGAGCGGTAACGGCACCTTCAAGGCCATTGTGCTTGGTGAACTGCCATCGGGCAACAACTTTGTGACATCAGGCCCCGACAAGGTGCTCATGGTGCTGCGCGACCCCCCGGGTTCAAACTCAAACGCCTATTATGAGACAGCCACCTCTGTGACCGAAAGCACTTCGTATGCCGGTTCGTTTGTAACTAACAACGAGGTGAGCACCCTCACCAAGCTCGGTTTCGAGGCCGCCACTTGGGTGGGCGTGGGTGCAGGTGTCATAACCGAAGCGTCGACCAAGGCCGACCTTGAAGTGGGTGCCGAGGTCAACCTCGACATCACCGACAGTCAGGAAAGCGCTACCACCACCACTACGACCAACCGCGTGAGCACGTCTGACGAGGAGGACTATGTGGGCGCCAACGGCGACGTGTTTATAGGCACCGCCACCAACATTTTGTTTGGCAATGCCCGCAGTGTGGATATACGTCCCGACGGCAAGGGCGGCTTTGGCGTGACCCGCGAGGACGTTATATCAACCGGCATGGAGTTTGGCACAGGGTTCAACTATTCGCAGAACTATGTGGAGAACACCCTGCTGCCCAACCTCGAGAGCGTGCGCAACAGTTTGCTGCACGACCCCTCAGAGGGCATTACCAGCAACACGACCAACGAGGTGGTGTATGTGTCGAAGGTGAGCAAGGACGATCCGCGCTTTGGTTCGAACAACAACGACAAGGACGTGTGGGGCGCTGCCGCCGTGTCGGGCGACAAGCTTGACGGTCCGAGCTACACCATGATGCTCCCCGCCAAGACCACCGACAGCAATGGCAAGCCCATAGCCTTTGAGGACAAGGTGAAGTGGTACAACTCGCAGATGGCGCTTTGGACACAGACCCTGGCCAACAACGAGAAGGCCAAGATTGAGGCCAAGAGCAGCCGCACAGAGTACCTCATAAGCAACTACTCGTTCGACGCCGGTGCCACCATCGAGAACTCGGTAGGCACCATCGAGGCCAAGAGCCACGAAACCAGCGAGGAGTTTGAGGTGATGATCGTGGGCGGTGTGACCACCGGATTTGAGATAAACGGCACAGGTGTCGACCTCACGGTGAAGACCACCACAGGCACCCGCAATACCTTTGTGCAAGGCTCAAGCTCGGAGAATGCCAAGACCATTGGCTATACGCTCAAGGAGAATGGCGACGACGATGTCCTGTCGGTAGACGTGTTCAATGCTCCCGACGGTTTCGGCCCCATCTTCATAACCCGTGGCGGACAAACCTGCTGCCCCTATGAGGACAAGTATGTGAGCAAGTACTATGAGCCAGGCACCGAGATATCGGCCGCTACCATGCAGATAGAAGTGCCCAAACTCAATGTGGAGAATAACTATGCCACCGATGTGCCCTCAGGCGCTACCGCCAACTTTACCCTGCTCATGCAGAACGACAGCGAGACGGGTGAGGACGTGTGGTTCCAGCTCTCTATGCTCGACGAAACCAACCCCAATGGCGCCAAACTCAGCATCGACGGCCAGGCACTGACCGACGGCCGCGTGTTCCTGGTGCCGGCTGGCAAAACCCTGCGCAAGCAGCTGCAACTCACACAAACCGACCAGAGCGTGCTGGAGTATAACAACATCAAGCTCGCCCTGCGCTCGCAGTGTCAGAGCGACCCCACAGGGTCATTCCCGGTAATAGCCGACACCGTGGCCATTTCGGCCCAGTTTGTGCCCAGCTGTTCCGACATCATGCTCAGCGTGCCCGACCGCGTGGTGAACCACAACACCGGCAGTCAGCTCAAGATGGTGGTAAGCCGCTACGACCGCAACTTCCGTTCGTTCAAGGGCTTCCGCATTCAGTACAAGGGTGCCCGCGATGTAGACTGGCAGTTGGCCAAGGAGTTTGTCAACGATGAGGCCGACCTTACCGACAACAACCAGCTTATCAGCGGTGCATCGACCACCTATGTGCTCGACATGAGCAACAACGCACTCTTCCCCGATCAGACCTACGAACTGCGCGCCATCACCATGTGCGACTTTGGCAGTGGCGAGGTGAACAATGAGAGTGAGACCATTGAAGTGGTGAAAGACGTGGCGCGCCCGAAACTGTTGGGCAACCCGTCGCCCGCCAACGGTGTGCTCACCCCCGACGGTGAAGTGTCAATCACCTTCAACGAGGACATCAAGGCATCAAGCCTTATCAAGACCGAAAACTTTGTGGTGACCAGCAAGCTCAACGGCTCGAAGGTTGACCACGATGTAGCCCTGCAACTCACAGGTGCCGAGGGTGCACAAACCGAGGCCGACATCGACTTGGCCGCACGTCCGTTCGCCCTTAACATGTGGCTCAACTACACTGGCGCCGGCCAGATACTGAGCCATGGCGCAGCAGCTACCAAGTTTACCCTGTCGGTTGACGACGAGGGTCACCTTACGGCCGATGTGGCCGGCACCAAGGTGACGTCGGAAGGCACACTGCCCAAGGACAAGTGGACCTACCTCGCACTCAGCTATTCGCCCGCCAGCCAGGGCGGCACACTCACTGCCGACTGTGCTTACGATGACACCGACGCCAGCCTGTTTGCATCGCAGCCCGTGCCCGCCTACAACGGCAATGGCCCGTTGCGCATAGGTGGCGGAATGAAGGGCGCCATGCAGGAACTCACCTTGTGGAACGCTGCCCGCTCATACGTCGAGGCCAAGGCCGACATGTACACTGCCAAGCAGGCCAACACTGCCGACATAGCCGGCTACTGGCCGCTCAACGAGGGCACTGGCACTACAGCCAACGATGTGGCCCGCTCGCGCCACATCACGCTGCCTGCCGCCTCGTGGTATATGGCTACGCCCAACAAGGCTGTCAGCCTGAATGGTACAACCGATTATGCTGCCATTGACCTGACCTCATGCTCACCCGCCACCGACGAGGATTATGCCCTCGAGCTGTGGTTTAAGGGCAGCAAGCCCGAGGCAGGCAAGCAGGCCACGCTCTTCAGCACCCATGCCGATGGCGTGATGGCTGCTTTCAATGCCCAAGGCCAGCTGCAACTGAGCCAGAACGACCAGATGCTGGCCACTGGCACAGCCGACTGCCTTGACAACCAATGGCACCACTTTGCACTGAACGTGCTGCACGACGGCACGGCAGCTGTCTACGTTGACGGTAACAATGTGGCACAGTTTACACCCAGTGCCCCGATCCGCTTGCAGAGCGACAGCCTGATGCTTGGCGTGATGCGCCGCGCACAGACTGCGGGGGCTGCCGACTTTGTGTACAGTAATTACTTCAACGGTCAGCTTGACGAGTTGCGCCTGTGGAATGCCCGCCTTACTGCTGATGTGTTGCGCGCCGCACGCTTGCAGCGCCTCGAAGGTACCGAGAGCGGACTGGTGGCTTACTATCCGTTTGAGAAGATACAGCTCAACCAGTACAGCCAGGCCGAAGTGGTGGCCGACATGGCCGACCATGCCACCACCACGCTGCCCAAGCCGCACGAGGCCAAACTCTATGGCTCGGCTGCCATTGGCGATGAGGCTCCTGGCTTGAAGGCTGCTCCCAAGCTCAGCAATGTGGCATTCAACTTTACCGCATCGGAGCGCAAGGTGGTCATCACCCTTAACGAATCGGCCGCTGCGCTCGAGGGGTGCACCGTCAACTTTACGCTGCGTGGCATACGCGATGTGAACAACAACTTGGCCGACCCCATCAGTTGGACGGCCTATGTGCAGCAGAACCAGTTGCTCTGGGGCGACAGCCAGCTGACGCTTGCCAAGCAACAGGCCGACAAGCTCACCACCGAGGTTGAGATTGTGAACAACAGCAGCGCCGCCGAAGCATGGACTATCAGCGGATTGCCCTCATGGCTCACGCTCAATACCGAGAGCGGACAGCTCAAGCCCCTTGGCACAGCCAAGTTGCGCCTGACAGTGCCCGCATCGGTGGCAACAGGCCGCTATGAGGCAACGCTCTACCTCACTGGCAACCAGGGTGTGGCACAGCCGCTCCACGTGCAGCTCACTGTGACAGGACAGCAGCCCGACTGGCGTGTTGATGCTGCTAAGTATGACATGAACATGAACATGGTGGCCCAGTTGCAATTCAACGGTGTGCCGTCAGAGAATGGCGCCGACCTTGTGGCAGCATTCAATGCCAAGGGTACTTGTGTGGGTGTGGCTTCGCCCGTCTACAACAAGCGCTTCGACCGCTACTTTGCCATGCTTACCATCTATGGCAACTCCGACGACCCGGGCTCGCCCGTCAGCTTCAAGGCATGGCATGCCGCCACGGGCAAGGTACACCCGGTGGTTGAAACCGCTGACAAGGTGACCTTCCGCGCCAATGCCGTGTACGGCAGCGTAACGAAACCATATGTGCTTAATGCTACCAACGCCGTAGAGCAGCAGTTCTGTCTGCATCAGGGCTGGCAGTGGTTGTCGTTCAGCGTGACGCCAGTTGATGCCACCGTGACCGGCACCTTTGCCCCCGTGGCTGCAACAGCCCGCATGCTCAAGAACCAAAAGCAGTTTGCAGTGCCCGCTGCCGACAATCTGGCCTGGACGGGTGGTCTTGACAAGCTTAGTGTGAAGGAAATGTACATGCTCTATATGGAGCAGCCCGCTGACTTCAGCGTGAAGGGCGAACAGGTGACTACTGCCACCACGCCTGTCACACTGGCCAAGGGCTGGACATGGCTCGGTTACACGCCCATTTACACCGCATCGCCACTCTATGCCTTTGCACCGGCGGCACCCGTTACGGGTGATATTGTGAAGGGCCAGAACGGATTTGCCATGTATCAGGACTATGAGTGGATAGGTTCGCTCGAGGCTATGGAACCCGGACAGGGCTACATGTACTTCAGCGCAGCTGATAACAGCCGCCAGCTTGCTTATCCCACTGCGGCTCCTGCCAGCAAGATGCGCCGCCGCAAGGCTGCCAATAGTAACGAGGTGCAGTCGGCCTTCCCGCCTGTTGATCGCCATGCTTATCCCAACAACATGACGGTTATAGCACGCATCACGCAAGGCGGCCAACCCGTAAGTGGTGCCGAGATAGGTGTGTTTGCTGACGACGAGTGCCGTGGTACATCGGTCGAAATTGATGGTCTGTATTTCATAACCATCAGTGGCGATGGCAATGGACCGCAACTTGATGTGCGCGTGGCACACAATGGTCAGATATGTTCAACCAACGCTGCTCTGACCTATGTTGATAATGCCATGATTGGTACGCTCAACGAGCCGTTTGCCATAGAGTTGCCCACCGTGACAGGTGTGACAGATGCTGAGGGTCCTCAGGTGAACATTATGCCACGTCGCGTCAAGACGCACGTGACAGCAAGCACCAATGGTCCGGCCATGCGTCTTATCACCATTCACGCTACCAATGGCCAGCTGTTGTACATCAACCAGAACCCCGCACCCGACACGGAGCGCATTGATATGTCGCGCTATGCCGAGGGTGTGTACTACATCACCGTACAGACGGCAGACGGCAAGAGCCATACTGCCAAGTTGATGAAGTAGGAACGAAATATTGATTAACCTGTTGACGGGTTGACGCGTAAGTATGCTATATGGGCAAACTTACCCGTTAACCCGTCAACTTGTTTTTACTAATTCTGCCAACGCGTGTAGTAATCTGAATTATTGCTGTATGGAGAAGAACCAAAGCGCACGTTTAATGCTTTTGCTCTTTCAGGGCGCGACTATTCCAACATGTGTTAACCTAGGGTGTCGCTACGCTTGCTCTGCTATGTTTTTCATTGGTTTTTTTATTGACATCATCGGCTGCGGCTCAGCAATTCAAGCAAGCTTGATTGCATTCGCCTTGCACGATGATTCAGCCCGCCCTTGCTAAAATTAGATCTACGGTAGCGCATTGTTTACATTTTCAAAAGTAGGCCCTTTGGCGACAATTTCCAAAAAGAATCAACAAACAGCCCACTTCTCTTATCTGATAAATCTCAATCATATTCGTGAGCTCAATCGTAGCTCAATCGTTCTTGATACAGGTGCTGAAATCCCAGTGGGCGATACTTATCGCGCAGCGGTGAACGAATTTATCTCTCGACTATCGGTGGGAAAGTAGTCCTTTATAGAGAGTCTCCCTTATATAAGTATAGGTATGCTCAGCGCGGGACGCGCTGTCCACAGAGCTATGTAGAGATTTACATAGTGTGTGGACAGCGCGTCCCGCGTCGGCACAAAAGGCGAAGATGTCAAGATAGATAATAGCGGCGTGCGCCTACTTTCGCTCAAGTTCGCTCAGTTCCTCCATCTTCTTCATTTCCAAAAAATCGTAGATGCCGCAGAGGTGTTCCTTCACTCTTCCTCCACCAAATTCGTAGACGCGGCTCACAAGGCCGTCAAGGAAGTCGCGGTCGTGACTCACACAGATGAGCGTGCCATCGAAATCTTGCAGCGCCTGTTTTAGCACGTCTTTGGTGCGCAGATCGAGGTGGTTGGTAGGTTCGTCTAGAATGAGCAGATTGACCGGTTCAAGTAAGAGCTTGAGCAGCGCCAAGCGAGTGCGTTCACCGCCCGAAAGCACCTTGACTTTCTTCGTGCTTGCTTCTCCGCCAAACATGAATGCGCCTAGAAGGTCGCGTATCTTATTTCGAATCTCGCCCTTCGCCACGTCGTCGATGGTCTGGAATACCGTTAGCTCCCCGTCGAGCAGCGATGCCTGATTTTGTGCGAAGTAGCCTATCTGCACGTTGTGTCCCAGCGTGAGCGTTCCCTCATGTTCTAGCTCGCCCATGATACATTTTACCATCGTCGATTTACCTTCGCCGTTGCGTCCAACAAAGGCCACTTTCGCTCCGCGCTCTATGGTGAAAGTGGCATCTTTGAAGATGCGTTTGCTGTCGAAAGCCTTGCCCACGCTATCGGCCGTTACAGGATATTGTCCGCTGCGTGGCGAAGGGGGAAACTTTAGGCGCAGAGCCGATGTGTCCATCTCGTCCACCTCGATAATTTCAAGTTTCTCAAGCATCTTCACACGGCTTTGCACCTGAAATGTCTTAGAGTAAGTACCTTTGAAGCGTTCGATGAAGTCCTTCGTTTCCTGTATCATCTTCTGCTGTTCTTCGTACTGTTTCTGTTGCTGCTCGCGACGTTCGGCTCGTAGTTGTAAGTAGTGCGAATAGTTCACCTTGTAGTCGTAGATGCGTCCCATTGTCACCTCGATGGTGCGTGTTGTGATGTTGTCCACGAATTTACGGTCGTGACTGATTACCATCACAGCCTTTCCGCTATTGATAAGAAACTCTTCTAGCCATCCTATTGATTCAATATCGAGATGGTTGGTAGGCTCGTCGAGTAGAAGAAGGTCTGGCTTTTGTAGTAGCATCTTAGCAAGCTCGATGCGCATACGCCATCCTCCCGAGAATTCGCTTGTGGGGCGGTCGAAGTCAGAGCGCTCAAAGCCCAAGCCGAGGAGCGTCTTCTCCACGTCCTCCTCGAAGTGTGTCATGTCAATAGCATAAAATTTTTCGCTCAGCGTGGCCACTTCCTCTATGATCGCCATGTATTCATCACTCTCGTAGTCAGTACGTTCACCGAGTTGGCGGTTGAGGTCGTCGAGGTGAGCCTGCATTTCGTGTAGGTGGGCAAAGGCTTGGCTCGCCTCCTCGAACACAGTGCGGCCGTCTTCGGTCATGAGGTGCTGGGGCAGATAAGCTATCACCGTATCTTTCGGCGCAGAGACCGAGCCGCGCGTGGGCTTCCTCACTCCTGCCAAGATTTTGAGCAGCGTGCTTTTTCCCGCACCATTCTTGCCCATCAGAGCAATGCGGTCGGAGTCGTTGATTACAAAAGAAATGTCGCTAAATAGGGTAGTGCCGCCAAATTCCACGGCGAGTCCGTCTACTGATACCATGTATGAGAGTTTGTATGTGCTTGATTTTTAGGGTGCAAAAGTACGAAATACGTACCACGTGGACAAGGGTGGGGAGGAGAAAGGCATTACTCCTTACAGTCTCTCCCCACTATGGGAAAAGGGGGGGAGCATAATATCTTAGAATAGGAAGAGCCGAGGGGGCGTGTTATATTGTGCATGCTCTTTTCGCTTGTAGATGGGCATGTAAGCGTCTGAAAATGGGCATGTAACCGTTTGCGGATGGGCATATCGCCATCGTTCAACGCCCAATGAACGATCAGTCACCGGGCGTTGAACGATGAGTCACTGGGCGTTGAACGATGAGTCACTGGGCGTTGAACGATAGCTAAACCCTCATATTGAAACGGAAAGGCCCTCATGAAGAGACATTATGGTAGTAGTTATTTTTCTCCTGTATGCTTCGATTCAATCTATCCAATTAACGGGAGAAGTAAAAATAGAAGCCTTTTCTTACCGCTTATATCACGTTTTCTTCATAACTTAGCATGCTAAATTGGGTACGAACGTGACTTGTGGAAGTTGCGGAGCGTTTTCCCCCACAAGAACATCTACCTATATAGCATGGCAAAACGCGGCTTTACAGCCGATGTGCGTGCCCTTCTTTTCCCTTACTCAGAAGAAAATAAAAAATGATATATCAGCATGATTTACAAATGGAACTACGAGGCACCCACCCACGACGAGGCTGCCGCGCAAGCAGAGCTGGCTCAAGAGGTGGGCATCCATCCCGCCCTTGGCAAGCTACTCTTCGAGCGGGGCATCCATACGCCGCAGGAAGCTCGCCACTTTTTCCGTCCGCAACTGACGGAACTGCATGATCCCTTCCTTATGAATGATATGCAGCAGGCAGTGGATCGCCTTAATCTGGCTATGGGCCGCAAAGAGCGCATCCTCGTGTATGGCGACTACGATGTGGATGGCTGTACAGCCGTTGCCTTGGTCTACAAGTTTTTGCTGCAATACTACTCCAACATCGATTTCTACATCCCCGATCGCTATGAAGAGGGTTATGGTATCTCGAAGAAAGGTATCGATTTTGCTGCGCAGACTGGCGTAGGACTTATTATCGTGCTCGACTGTGGTATTAAGGCTATAGAGGAGATAGCTTATGCTAAAAGTCTGGGTATCGACTTCATTATCTGCGACCACCATGTGCCCGACGATGAGTTGCCTTGTGCTGTGGCCATTCTTAATCCCAAGCGGCGCGACAATCATTACCCCTACACCCACCTTTCGGGGTGTGGCGTAGGGTTCAAGTTTATGCAGGCCTTCGCTGTGAGCAATGGCATAGAGTTCAACAAGCTCACCTCTTTGCTCGACCTCTGCGCTGTGAGCATCGCCTCTGATATCGTGCCTGTGATGGGCGAGAATCGTGTATTGGCCTATCATGGCCTGCGCTGTCTCAATTCCAATCCTAGTATTGGCCTACAGGCCATCATTGAGGTGTGTGGTCTGTCCGATCGTGAACTGACGATGAACGATATTATTTTCAAAATTGGTCCGCGTATCAACGCCTCTGGACGTATGCAGAATGGGAAGGAAGCCGTAGAGCTACTCGTCGATCGCGACTATCAGTCGGCGCTTGAGAAGGCTGGGCGTATCAACCTCTACAACGAGGCGCGCAAGGATCTTGACAAGCAAATGACCGAGGAGGCCGTGGAGCAGGTGAAAGACCTTCCCGAACTCGACTCTCGCCGTAGCATTGTAATCTATAATGAAGCATGGCATAAAGGCGTGATAGGCATTGTGGCTTCTCGTCTTACGGAACTCTATTATCGTCCTGCGGTTGTATTGACTCGTTCCGAGGGAATGGCCACGGGTTCGGCACGCTCTGTGTCGGGCTTCGATGTCTACAAGGCTGTGCAGAGTTGTCAAGACCTGCTCGAAAACTTCGGCGGTCATACTTATGCCGCGGGGCTAACACTTCCTGTGGAACACGTTGAAGAATTTAGCCAACGCTTTGAACAGTACGTGTCTGAACACATCCTCGACGAACAGACAGAGGCTAGTCTTAACATCGATGCAGAACTTGATTTTAAGGACGTGACCTTTCGTTTCTATCAGCAGTTGCGTCGCTTTGCTCCTTTCGGTCCGGGCAATTTGAAGCCCATCTTCTGTACGCGCCGCGTCTACGACTACGGCACTAGCAAAGTAGTGGGACGCGGACAGGAGCACATCAAGCTAGAGCTAGTGGACAATAAGAGCAACAACGTGATGAATGGAATTGCTTTCGGACAAAGTTCGCAAGCTCGCTACATTAAGACGAAGCGCGCCTTCGATATCTGTTATACTATTGAGGAGAACACGCATAAGCGAGGCGAAGTGCAGCTACAGATAGACGATATTCGTCCCTGCAACTAATTTGTATATTCTCTTTCCCATGCAGCATACTTCTTTCGAGCAGCAATCTCAAGATGCAGAGGCTCAGAGTCAGCATCCCTTTGAGAATGAAGAGCCTATTTCAGAGCCGCAAGCAGCAGCTTCAGCATCTACTCCGTCTGATTGGCTCGCCATACTGCGTCGTTATTGGGGATATCCCGCATTTCGAAGCATACAGTTGAGCATTATCGAAAGCATATCGGCTGGGCACGACACGTTAGGGCTCATGCCCACTGGTGGTGGCAAGAGCCTTACTTTTCAGGTGCCCACGATGGGCATGGAGGGTATGTGTATTGTGGTCACTCCGCTCATTGCTCTCATGAAAGACCAAGTGCAGAACTTGCGCCGAAGGGGTATACCTGCAGAGGCTGTTTATGCAGGATTGAGCCGGGCCGAAGTGGTGCAACGTCTTGACAATGCCATCTTCGGAGCTTATAAGTTTCTTTACGTCTCGCCAGAGCGTCTTGCCACTTCACTTTTTCAGAGCAAACTGCGTGGCATGAAGGTATGTCTTATCACAGTAGATGAGGCTCACTGCATCTCGCAGTGGGGCTATGATTTTCGTCCTCACTACTTACAGATTGCGACCATACGCAATTTGCTTCCCAACATTCCCATACTAGCACTTACTGCAACGGCCACACCGCTCGTGGTGAAAGATATTCAAGAGAAGTTGGACTTTCGGAACGGACAGGTGTTTCGTATGAGCTTTGAGCGGCCTAACCTTCACTACATTGTGCGTCAAGCGGAGGATAAAATAGAGCAACTCATACACATACTTCGCAGTGTTCCGGGATCTGCGATCGTCTATACACGCTCTCGAAAACGAACTCGTGAAGTGGCAGAGATTCTCAATCAGAGCGGACTTCCCGCCCTATACTATCATGCAGGACTTACTTCGCTCGATAAAGATATGCGTCAGCTATCCTGGCAAAGCGATGAAACCCGCATCATGGTAGCCACCAATGCCTTTGGTATGGGGATAGATAAGCCCGACGTGCGTTTAGTTGTTCATATAGATGTGCCCGACTCGCTCGAAGCCTACTATCAAGAAGCAGGGCGCGGAGGCCGTGATGGTGCAGTGTCCTATGCAGTGTTGCTCTACAATCGAAGCGATATACAGAAACTAAACGCGCGCCTTTCGCAGACCTTTCCCGAGCGAAGCTACATTCGCCGTGTTTATTCCGACCTCGCTTCTTTCTATCAGATAGCTGAGGGCGATGCTGAGGGACGTACCTTCGATTTCGATATCGACCGCTTTTGTCGCGTGTTTAAGCATTTCCCCGTCGTGCTAGTGAGTGCGCTCAATCTGCTTACTAGAGCGGGATACATCCATTTCAGTCTAGAAGGTGAAACGGGGTCACGTATCATGTTCCTCGTAAGGCGCGACGAACTCTATGGTGTCGACTATCTTGATGCTCACGAAGAGCGCGTGCTCAATGCGTTGCTACGCACTCATTGCGGCTTCTTCTCTGATTACGTTCCTGTGGAGGAAGATCGCATTGCCGAGGAATGCCACTTGACGCGTGAAGAGGTCTATGATAAACTGCGCCATATGACTCAACTCCGAGTAGTCAACTATATTCCCGGAAAAAGCGTGCCGCAGATCACATATATCAGTCGCCGCATCGACAGCAACCTGGTGGAGATCTCGCCCGACATCTATGAGCGTCGTCTCGAGCAGTACAAGACACGTATAGATGCCATGCTAGGTTATTTTACGCAGACCGATACTTGCCGTAGCCGTTATCTCCTCCACTACTTTGCCGACGAGGGTCCCGATTGCGGCTATTGCGACGTGTGCATCAGTAGAGAAGAGCACATTCAAAGTCTCTCTGCCGAAAAGAAAGTGAAGTCAGCTGAAGCATATTTGCTCGATTTTCTAGCCTCAATTCATAAAGAGGAAATCACTACTCTCAATAATCAAGAAGATGGTGAAAAAAATGAGCAAGGCTCGACACGTTCCTGCACGCTTTCTCAGCTCCAACAATCGGGCTATCCAGCTGAAATTCTTCAACGTGCCATTCAGCATTTGACCGAGCAAGGAAAAATACGTTATGAGGGCTTCACACTCGAACTCTTGTAGACTATAAACCACCCTAAACTCAACGAACAAACTATCCCCCATGTCTCGTACTTATATATGCATCAAGCAAGGCGTAACGCGTCATCCTGATTATCGCCTTGCAGCTCCCCTCGATTTTCGCCTTGAAGAGGGAACGACCATGGCCATCTGTGGTCGTAACGGAAGCGGTAAATCCTTTTTAGTAGACATGCTCACAGGAGCACACCCATTGCTTGGCGATGCTGCAACGTACGACTTCGGCTGTGATGCCGATTGCCGTGTGAGCAGCAATGTGCGCCAGGTAAATTTTCGCGATGTATATGGCGGCAACGAACCAGCCTACTATCAGCAGCGATGGAATCAGGCTGACGAACAAGTGTTTCCCACCGTCAACGAAGTGCTAAAGCAAGCATGCATGGCATGGGGCGGATCAGCGCAGCAAAGAGCATTGGCGAGTGCCGAAGATACAGCAATTGAAGAGAAAAAACAGTCCATCGTGAGCGATGGATTAGAAAGCCTGCCCAATGCAGATTTACTGCGCGAAATAGGCATAGCTGCGCATGGAGAGAAGCCCGTCAATCAGCTCTCGAGTGGCGAGTTGAGACGCTTGCAGATAGCGAAGATGCTCTTATCATGTCCGAAGGTGTTAATCATAGATAATCCCTATATAGGTCTCGATGTTGAGGCTCGACAGATGCTCAACTCCGTGCTCGAACGCCTGGCCCAACGTGTCACATTGGTACTTGTAGTAAGTCGTGGCTCAGATGTTCCGCCTTTCGTACAGAGTGTGGTGAGAGTACACGATAAGCGAGTTGACGCACCTATCAGTCTAGAAGCATATAAGGAGTTCCTAGGCAAGGTGTCGACGCCCGATGTTCCCAATTCCTCTATGCCCGAGGATATCATGGACCATGCCGCATCGGAGTGCGTGATAGACTTCCGCAACATCCACATCCGCTATGGTGAGCGTACCATTCTGCGCGATCTCAACTGGAAAGTGATGCGAGGAGAACATTGGGCCCTTATGGGCGAGAATGGAGCGGGCAAATCTACACTGCTCTCGCTCGTCTGTGCCGACAATCCGCAAGGCTATGCGTGCGACATTCGCCTCTTCGGACACCAGCGAGGCCGCGGTGAAAGCATTTGGGACATTAAGCGCCACATTGGCTACGTATCGCCCGAAATATTCTCTACCTACCGCAAAGATCTTCCCGCCATTGATATTGTAGCCAGTGGTCTGCGCGACACCATCGGACTTTATAAGCGTGCCAATGCCGAGGAGCGTGAGCGTTGCATGAAGTGGCTCTCCATGTTTGAAGCAGAAAACCTGGCCGAGCGCAATTACATGAAGCTCTCGTCGGGCGAGCAGCGTCTCATACTCCTAGTGCGAGCCTTTGTCAAGAGCCCCGATCTTTTAATCCTGGACGAACCCTTCCATGGACTCGACGATGAGCATCGTTTGCGTGCTCAGAGCGTAATCGATCAATACATGCATCAGCCCGAAAAGACGCTCATCATGGTGACGCACTATGAAGACGAACTTCCCTCGTGTATCGACCATCGCATCAGATTAGTGAAGAACAAATGAGAATAAGCAGAGCGAAAGTCCGCTTTGTCTTGTAGAGAAACAAGATAGCACGTTCGGCTAATATATCATGGCTGAACGTGCTATTTGTAGTATGCTCGGCATGAGCTTATTCTAATCTTATCGGTGATCATTTTATGGTCACCCTTGGGAGGTTGGAAACGTATATGGTTTATTGCTTATGGAAATATTATCCCGAACTCACGTTAAAAAGAAGGAATGACCCTAATATGAAATAAGAAAAGTGATGAAGAGAAGGTAAATAATTGTGCTTTCTCTTCTTTTGTTAGTACATATTTTATACATTTGCAAGCATAACCCTACTTTATACAGCAAAAAGATAGAAAAGCTTATGCTCACACTCGACCTTATATATAAGGCGTCAACCGTGTTGAAAGACGTGGTGCGTCGCACACAACTCATTCCTACGCAGAAAATCAATCCCGAAGCCAACGTATTCCTAAAGCCTGAGAACTTGCAAGTAACCGGTTCGTTCAAGGTGCGCGGAGCTGGATTTAAAATTTCGCAGCTCAGCGAAGAAGAGAAAGCTCACGGCGTAATAGCCTGTTCGGCTGGTAACCATGCGCAAGGTGTGGCCTTGGCCGCGCGTCGTTATGGCATACCCGCACTGATATGTATGCCCTCGGGCGCTCCTATCTCAAAGGTGGAAGCCACTCGTGAGATGGGTGCAGACGTATGCCTTGTTCCTGGCGTTTACGATGATGCTTATGCCCGTGCCATGCAGCTCAATGAGGAGAAGCATATGACCTTTATCCATCCCTTCGACGATGAGCAGGTGATTGCCGGACAAGGCACGGTGGGCATGGAAATACTTAATGAGAATCCTGATATCGATGTCATCTTCGTGCCCATTGGTGGGGGTGGCCTTGCAAGTGGTGTGGCCTTTGCTGTGAAGGCATTGAAGCCTTCTGTACGCGTGGTCGGTGTGCAGGCACAAGGTGCGCCCAGTATGCTCAATAGTGTGGACCACAACCAGATAGAGACGCTCACCAACGTATTGACCATAGCCGACGGCATTGCCGTGAAAGAGCCCGGTGTGCATACATTTGAATACTGTCAGCAGTATGTCGACGATATCGTAAGCGTTACGGAAGATGAAATCTGCGCTGCTATTCTTGCCCTCATTGAGCAGCATAAGCTTATTGCCGAAGGTGCAGGGGCAGTGAGTGTGGCTGCGGCCATGTTTAATAAAGTAGATATTAAAGGCAAGAATGTATGTTGCATCGTGAGCGGTGGTAATATCGACGTGACCATCTTGAGCCGTGTAATCAATCGAGGCTTGATGAAGGGTGGTCGTACCACGGAGATGCTCATTGAGATGGCTGACCGTCCAGGTTCGTTGCTCGGATTGTGTCAAGTCATCTGCACGCATGGCGCCAACATTATCTCTATCCACCACGAGCGTAACGGCGAAAGCCCCGACGTGAATTCGTGCAACCTACGCATGGTGCTTGAGACGCGCGATCAGAAGCACATCGATGAGCTCCACGAAGGCATTGAAGCCGCTGGCTACAGCATTTTGGCTGGTTAGTAATGTTCAAAAAATAACTCAGAATTATCTGTTAGATCTTTATTTTTGAACACAGATAGCACAGATAACACAGATAGAGAATTATCTGTTAGTTCTGTTATATCTGTGTTCGTATAACCCCAAATCCTCTCTTACGAAGAAAAGCATCCCTCCTCGCGTGCCAAGACAGAAATAGCACGCGAGGAGGGATGCTTTTCGTATGGAAAATGCTTAACTTTGCAATCCCATAAAGACACAATATCCTCATGTTAGCATATCTCATTTCGGCCTATTGCGATCCCGACCACGTGAAGCAACTCATCGATGCTCTTGATGTAGATGCCGATTTCTATGTACATATTGATGCTCGTGTAGACGACGCACCATTTCGTCGCCTATTGCCCGATAAGGTACACTACGTGAAGCGTCATCCCGTGAGTTGGGGAGGCTATGAGCAGGTAGAGTATCAGCGAGAGTTGCTTCTTGCAGTAGTAGAGAGCGGTCAGCCGTATAGCCATGTGGTCTGCTTGAGTGGGCAGGACTATCCGCTATGGAGTAACCAGCGCATCCATCAATTCTTTGCCCAGCATCCCAAGGGAGAGTTTGTCGGAGGCTATAACTTGACGCATACCGACAATCCAGACCAGTTGCAAAAGATTACTCATTACCATCCTTTCCGCGACTTGTCTTGGAAGAACCTATGGCTGAAAAACAAACTCATCGTTGCCTCGCGCCATATACTCTCGGCACTAGGCTTCCGTCGTACCCCGCAGGTGCGTATCAACGGTACGTTGCGCGATGTCTATTTCGGGTCGGACTATTGGGCCATTACCCTCGATTGTGTCCGCTACGTGCTTCGCACAATGAAACAAAATCCAAGCATAGCAAGCTATTTCCGCACGGTCTACGTACCGAGCGAACTTTGTATGCAGACGATTATATACAACTCTCCTTTCTCACGTAATGCGCTCCTTAGAAGAGGCCATTTTCCAGGGTTAGCACAGCTCACGCCGCTTCACTATATCTTCTATCAAGGCAGCGTGAAGCATCTTACGCTCGATGATTGGCAGATGCTCTGCGAGAGCGATAAGATGTTTTGCCGCAAGGTGGTGTCGGGTGTTTCCGATAGGCTTGTGGAGGAGATTGATAGGGCTAGAAGATAGTGGGCTTCTGAAGCTTCACTTCTTGGCTTGTCTGTCAGTGCCGGCTATGTGCAAGAGGGGCGTTATCTGGGGCCAGCGGATATTCCCAGTTGGTATTTTCCTTATGTCGTATGTTTTCCCATTTTCCATGTTGTAGTAAGGCTATTGCGTGAAGATACAGTCTTATTTCAAGGAACGAGAATCGTCTCTCTGCATAGATGGGAATTTCACCCTTGTAAACGGAGGATTTTATAAACTGCGAACGAAGTGTTCCTAACTTCGTCATTATCAAGCTAGAACCTAGGTTATTCCGTTTCTCAATGAAGACTTTCACGTCTACCACAGGCCTGTGGTAAAGCTACCGCTGCCGTCCGGCAGAGCTACCACAGGCCTGTGGTAGCTTTACCGCACGGCAGCGGTAGACGTAAAAATGGGCATCTGTGAATGGTAAGATGAGCATCTGTGAAAGGGGAAATGGGCATCTGTGAATGGTAAAAACGTGCATCTGTGGACGGGAAGACAAATCACTTTCTTCATCCTACAACCAAAAACATCTGCTGTCCCGTTATCAGACAGAAAAGCTCCGTTCTGCATCTACACAGAACGGAGCTTTTTGTGCGTTATAAGTGGAGGCTTACTCTTGGGAAAGAGTTGCCTTACTTGATTACTTTCTTACCACTTATGATGTTGACCATACCCTTTTGGGCTTGGGTGAGGCGACGGCCAGAGAGGTCGTATACGCTAGCATCGGTGACAGAGGTCGATGTTGTGGCGCGTTCGATGCCCGTGGTGGGGTAGTCGAAGTTACCATTGTCCTTGCCTTCGAACACGTAGACGCTCGATGCGGGCATGGTGAAGGTAATCTCATCGTCAATGTTGATGGGCTTGTCCACCTCGATGCCACGCAAGCCATTGTCGCCACCAATCACTTGGTCGGTGAATGAACTCGTAAGGTCAATAGTGGTTTTGATGTAATCGGGGATGTCGAACACCTTACGCAGTGTGGTGGTCAGCGTGCGAACCTTTACATCGGGGTTGCGCAGTGTAAGTGTGGTTTTCTTGCCGTTCCATGCGGCCCATCCGTAGATGTTTACCTTGCTACCATCCCAAGGATTACCACCAACCCAGTGGATATCGGGCAATACATCGGCATTGCGTTCCTGCCAGTCCATGCATTCAGCGAGGTCGCCCCATAGAGCACCGGCTTTGCCACTATTATCCTTGATTTCGTTCATCAGTTTGTAGTCGGTATAGAGCTCTACCATACCCGAACCGCAACCGAATGCGCAGCGCATTTCACGCACTACGCCATCGTATGACATATCTCGCGGTGTATAACCCTTACCATAGTTAGTGAGGATAAGTCCGTGGGTCATGAGTGTGTTGATGGGGCAGAGCGGTGAACCTTGTGTGAAGATTTTGTACACTTGGTAGTCGCGATACGTAATCCACTGTTCACGGTCGGTACCTGTGTTGCTAATCTTAGAGCAGTCGGCATCTTGACGCCATACGGCATCGCTATAGTGGAACCAGAAAGGCGAAGCCCAAGTACCCACTGTGGTGTTGTAGAAGATATTGGGGAGCTTCTTGCGTACGTCCTTTTCGATGTCGATAATGGCTTCTGCATTCTCAATACCCGTATCACCAGAATCGGGACCGAAGGCGGTGCCTTGTGCACTGATACCATCAAACTTGAAGAAGCGGAAATCGTATTTGTCTATCATGCTCGTGCAGCAGCTTACGAAGTAGTCGCGATAGTCTTGATTGCTAAGCTGCATGCCACCACGTTCCTTCCAGTAGTTGCGGCGATACGTACCACTGCCGCCATAGCCACCCACAGGGCCGAGCCAAGCGCCAATGCCTGCGCCCATGCCCTTGGCCAAGTTGTCTTCGGGAGTGAATCCGTCGGGGAAGTTGGAATTGAATGTCCACGTTCCGTAAGCGTCCCAACCATCGTCCCACACGAAAGCGTAGGGAGCCTTGTGGTAGACGTCGTAGAACTTTTCTTTCCACTGTTTCATCACGTCTACACACTGATCGGATGTCATATTGCCAGTGTAGTCGCCCTTCTTATTGTCGGGGTCTGTCGTGTCGTACACACCACTGTTGCCCTTCGCATTGTTGCGGTCGATATTCAGTTCGTACCACGAGATGTATACGGGGAGTGCGCGCCAAGGCACTGCACGCTCACGTTCGCTATAGGCTAAGAAAGAACGACGTTGCTGGCCAGGGGCAACCAAGCCAACCACTGAACTTACTTCCCATGTCTTGCCTTGCTTCAGTGTGGTGTTGCGGCGCCAATAGCCCTGAATAGGCACTTCTGTGGGAGCCATCATGTGGAGGGTGTCCACCTTGGTGTAGTTGAAGTTGATAAGACCAGAAGCTGTGATAGGTTCACTCTTCTTGCTCACCATCATGCGGAGTTTGTATTTCCCTTCGCGAGGCACCCAAAGAGTGTATTCATTATTTCCTTGTTGATTGCCCGTGTAGCCAGCATGATAGTCGGAAGCTACCACGTCGTTGCGCTCATCAAGCAGGTCTACGCCCACCATGTTGAGGCGATTGCTACCGCTGCCATATTGGAAAGTCGTCTTAAACGTACCACCATTCACTGCAAACTGTACGTCCATACACTTCTGCATAATGTAGGGGTAAGCTTGGTCTTGTTCCTTCACGCGCCAAGGAATGTCGTTTTCGGCCACTTCTGTCCAACTTTGTGGAGTGAAAACACGAGTGGTTCCTTCGTCAACGTCGAAACTAGTCAATTCCTGTTCTGCGTAAGGATTGTCGGGCGAGATGTAGCACTCTGCGCAACAAGCAAATTGGGCACCATTCTGTGACGATTTGATAAGAACTTTCACGTAGCGAGCCGTCACCAGCGTAGGCAGTGGAATCCATACTAGGTCTTTGCTATAGGTCAGCGTACCCGAGGTTTGCTTTGTCAAGTTGTCCTTATCGTCGCCAGTGTAGATTTCGTATTCCTTAATGTGGCCGTTCACAGTCATTTCGGCTTGACGGGTCACGATGCCCAAGGCTTGAACTGCCTTTGATTCCTTCATGTCGAGCATAAACCAGTGGGGCATGGCCTTATTGGTATTGTCGGCATAGTGTGAGTGCCAATAGGTGTTCACATTGCCATCAATGATAGCTTCTACACCGCCCGTTCCGTTGTCGCTATTATAGCCATCGGCAGTTACGGTCCAATCAGTGCGATCGTAGGTGGTAATGGTGTTGGTGGCCTTCGTGGTCATGGAACTAACCTTCTTCTGAGATGCAGAAGTCTCGGTCTTGCTATCGTCTTTGCCAGCTACGAGATCGTATACCACCACGGGCACAGCAATCTTATCACTGAAGGTAATCGTACCATTACTATTAAAGTCAGAGCGCTTTGTGCCTGCTGTAAAATAGCGGAGCACATAAGCACCTGCTTTGGGAATGTTGAGCGTGTATACATTATTAGAGGTATGACCACCCGTGTATCCGCAGTGATAGTCGCTAGCCTTTACGTTGCCTTGTCCATCTACTACGTCTACGCCCACGATATCAAGTCGGTGGCTGCCACTTGTATATTTAAAGGTAAGGGTCTGAGCTCCTGTTTTGCGGAAAGTCACGTAACCGCGAGCACCGAGTACATCGTCGGCCGAAACAGCATTGTTGTCTACCTTGATATCTAGGTCGCGAATGCCCTGAGGCAGTTCATCACCAGGCTCCCACTTGAACGACTGAGAATTCCATCCCTTTGGCGTGAAGCTTTCCATGCCTGCGTTCTCCGCTTGGGCAGAGTTTACACCCATCGGGGTCTCGAGTCCAGCAAATATTTTATTGCTAGCTAATACGGCGCCGCGCGTGTTGCCCACTACTACGGGCACTGTTCCTGCCGTCTCGGTATCTACATCGTAAATCATCGGTGTGATAGACTGCATAGCCTGGTCGACGCTAGAGGATACTTCGAGCGTGGTGCGGAGATAGTGTGAGCCATTGCGCAGTACGGCGTGCCATGTCACGGTGAGGTTGTCTTTCTTAAATATCGCCTTGATGCCTTTGCCCGGAATGCGGAGTGAACCCGTGAAAGCAGCTTCGTCGGCGCTGAGATCTTCGGTCTCTACGCTCTCGAGCGTCATTTGTGTAGAAGTAAATGCCGTGCCATTGCCGAGTACCACCTTGAAAAGGTCGGTGCCTGCTTTGAGATTCATTTCGTCGCATCCCCCGAATACGAGTGAGCCGTTTTGCTTTACGAATTTGGCCGTGAGGAGGTCGTTGCGTAGCGTGAATGTTTGGTCGTCAGAGCTTACCGAGGCGATACCTGCCTGCTGCTCTTGAGGAAAGATAACTTTCTGCGCCATGATGCCCTGTCCGCTGCCGATGATAAAGCAACATACAGAGGCACCAATCCATCGCTTGATGTTTTGATCCATAGAAGATAATTTATTTGAGTAAATGTTTTTCAATATGATAATAGAACTTCCGGCTTTAGAAAGGAAGGGCTTTCAGTCCTCCTAAGTGCAACCCGAAAGTTGAGTTATAAGATGGTTTTGTGTTTTTGTGAATTTAAAGTGTATTTCCTATGCTTAAAGCGTAGACATACCACTTCGGATGCAAATATACGAAGCAAATTCTAAATTCTCTCAACGAGGGGTAATAATTGTTAAAATATAAAACACAATAAGTGTTTTCCTGTGCTTTTGGGGCTCAGACAAAGAAGTTTTTAGTTAATTTTTTGATTAGATTAAGGGCGTTTTTCTCCTTTCATTTCCTTAAATGCTCCCCATGCAATCGGCATACAGATGCAAAAAGACAATGCATCGCTCACAGCTTGACACATCTCTACGCCCGCAAGTCCGAGCCACTTGGGCAACAGAATTACGAGTGGAATGAAAAACAAACCGCTGCGTGCCGCTGCTACTAGATTGGCACGTAAGGGCTTGCGGATAGTTTGCATCAGCATGTTTGTAAGGCCTATGGTGGGCAGCAAGATAAATGTGACCATCTGCCATCGTAGCGCCACTGCGCCAATTGCCACCACCTCGGGATCACTGCGGAAGAGCGTAATCACCTCTTTGGGAAAGCATAGTCCCAACACGGCACATACGGCCAAGAAAATCGTGCCTATGCGGATGCAATAGAGAAAGCCTTCCTTCACGCGGTCGTAAAGTCCTGCACCATAACAGAATCCGCATAATGGCTGGAAACCTTGTCCCAATCCGATGATGGCGGCAAATACGAAGAAGCATACACGAGTTACAATGCTCATACCCGCTATGGCTGCATCGCCGCCATAGGTGCCTGCCGAAACATTGAGTGCTAGCGTGGAGAGGGCGGCAAGTCCTTGTCGCGAAAGCGAAGGTGTGCCGCCAAAAATAATTTCCTTGACTAGCTGCAGACGGGGTGAGAAGTTGCGGAGATTGATGCGTATGCCTCCATTCTTGCGTGTCATGTAGAGCAATATGCTGAAACTGCATGCTTGGCTCACCACTGTGGCCCATGCTGCGCCGCGAATGCCCAGTCCTAGTCCGAAGATGAGCAGAGGGTCGAGCACCACATTGAGTACAGCTCCCGTAAGAATGCCCACCATAGCAAAGGCTGCGTTGCCCTGAAAGCGCATTTGATTGTTCATCGTGAGTGAAGCCGTCATGAAAGGAGCACCCAGAAGCACCGTGCCGAGGTAGCTCTCGGTGTAGGGAAGAATGGTGGGCGTGGAGCCTAGCCACATGGCTAAATCGGTGAGGAAAAAGTGTCCTACGAGGGCTATTACGAATCCCAATAGCAGACTGTAAGTAAATCCTGTGGCCGACATCGTCTGAGCCTCTTCTGTATGGCGAGCTCCTAGTTTGCGCGACATATAATTGCCCGATCCATGTCCGAAGAAAAATCCTGTGGCCTGAATTACCGACATAACGGAAAATACGATTCCCACTGCCGCCGTGCACTGTGTGTTAATCTGGCTCACAAAGAATGTATCGGCCATATTGTAAAGGCTTGTCACCAACATGGAGATGATGGTGGGGAGCGCCATGGTCAGTATTACTCGGTGTACTGGGGCTTGCGTCAGGAATGTATAGTTGTCTCTTTTCATGAAGCTTCGCGCTTGTGCACGTATACAGTCTGTTTTATAGCGAATGGTTTACGTTGTTTGTACTTTTCAGATCTTAAATACTTGATAATCAATGTGTCTGCACAGGAATCATTACCCTCTCTTTACATCAATCACTTGTCCTGTATAGTCTGCTAGGAGGCAACGCACAGTGGCGTCGGCCACCACTTCTGAACGAAGGAGCGTATCATCGGGTTCGATACCAAAGTTTTTGATACGCATGGGAGTTTTGGTACGCTCAGGGTTGATACAATTTACGCGAATACCCACGGTGTCCCATTCTTGAGCAATGGCCTGTACGAAATTGACGATGGCGGCCTTTGTTGATGAATAGATGCTATAGAAAGCACGACCGCGTGTGTAGCTGCTCGAAGTGAAGAATATCAACTGACCCTTGCTCTGTTTTAAATAATTGTAAGCCTCAAGGGCAACGTTGACCGTACCCATATAATTGGTTTGCACGGCGGCCTGAATGATGGCATAGTCCATGGCGCAGAGCGGTTCCTTGTTGAGTACACCAGCAGTGTTGATTACGAAGTCAATTTGCTCTTCCTTATCTGACACTTCCTTGAGCGCACGCGCCACTTCTTTGCGATTGCCTACATCAGTTCCCGTGAGTGAGCGCGAAAAACTATGCACATGTGCTCCCGCTTCGCGAAGTTCCGTGGCAATATCCTTGCCAATGCCGTATGAACCGCCAAATACCACGGCAACCTTTCCTGCTAGGCGTGTACGATCTACTGCCTCGGGGGCTTCAGAACCACGCAGTTGGAAAAGTTTGTCAAGCAGGAACGTGTCTTCCTTGTAGGTGAGCTTCATGTTGCTCTCTTCGCCTGCGACCAAGTGGACTGGAACTTCAGGCATGTATTTTACTACCACTCCGCAGTCGTCGGTCACCTTAAAATCGGGATCCTTGAATGCTCTCTTATAGGCTTCGCTGATGACGGAGAGACGGAACGCTTGCGGAGTTTGGCCTCGCTGGAGGCGTGAGCGGTCAGGGATGGACGCGATATGGTCGCCTTCTGCCTCAATGATGGTGTCTACGGCAGGCACTGTCACATCAATGGCTTCGTAGGTGTGGAGCGCTTCGCATACATCGTCGATAATGCGATGCGAAACGAGAGGTCGCACTGCATCGTGGAAGATGAGGTTCACTTCTTCGTCACCCTCGTAGGCATGGATGGCCGATAGACTAGAGTCGTAGCGTTCGCGGCCGCCCTTGAGAATCTTCTTCACCTTGGTCCAACCATTGCGAAGCACGATGTTTTCTACGTCGGACACGTAGACGGGGTTGGAAACGATGGCTATTTCATCAATGTGAGGATTGTGTTCAAAGGTATCGAGCGTATGCTCAATGACCATTTTTCCAGCTACCTTAAAGAACTGTTTGGGGGTGCTGAGGCCCAGACGGCTCCCTACGCCGCCGGCTAGCACGATGGCTATGTTGCGAATCATATGATAGTGTAGAAAAGTTTGAAGTATAAAAGAATCAAGTATTACAGACTACTTGGGGATGCATTGAGTGTTCATCCCATACTAGGGGAAACGCGTTTCTCGTTGGCAGCAGAAGAGCTATTTTTCGAGTTTGAAAAGGTCGTTGCCGTAGGCCGAGATAAAGGGATAGAAAAATCCACGAATGCGGCCTTTGAGCCCATGGGGTTGGCCAGGATATACGCGGTCGAAGTAGCGGCAGCAGAGAAGGCAAAGTTCCCATACAGCAAAAGGACACCTACGTAGCATGAGCCGCGCAATACGTGCAGGAACGGGCTGCCTGCGTTGGTCGATGTGTACGGCCAGATAAGAGTAGAAAAATCTGTAGTTGTGCTTACGCTGCAAGTGTAGTCGGTGTAAAGGACCGAGAAGGTAAGGCTGCCAAGTGGGGTGGGACACAGCCTCGAAGAATCCTTTGCGGAAAATGTGTGTGGTGGCTGAAGCAGCATGGTGGCGGTGCCAATTGAGCGCTTCACAAACCTTTACCACTCCGCGCCCCATCTGTGCATGCATGACGATCCACCAATCGTAATAGATATGGTAGTTCCACTCCTTAATCTCCCTTACGAGGTCGGCACGTAGGAGCATGGTATGACCAGGGGTGCAATCGTAGAAGAGCATGTGCTCGAAGTCGGTGCGTGGTGCCACGTAGTTGCGAAGTGGAAGAGTGTAAGTGGGGTCGGTAAAGTAGTCGGAGAAACAGAGGTCTGCCTCACCGATAGTCTCTACTTGACGGCGGATCTTTTGTGGAAACCAGATGTCGTCTTGGTCGCAGATAGCAATATATTGTCCAGTGGCACGTAGCAGAGCCGTGTGAAAGTTGCGATTGAAGCCCAGTTGTTCGTTGTTGCGGAACAGCTTGAACATGCCCGGGTGTGCTTTGGCATAGGCTTGCAATATGTCCCAAGTGTCGTCGCTCGAGCGGTCGTCCTGCACAATGATTTCGTGCAAGGGGGTATCCTGCGCTAGAATGGAGTCCATTTGCTCGCGCAGAAACTGCTCACCATTGTAGGTACACATCACTACGGAAACGGTGAACTGAGTGCGGTTGTTATCGTTCATAGTATACAAAGGTATGTAAAATTTATGGTTTCCGCGGATGATTGTTGTTACTATTTTTAGTAATTACTACTTTTTTGCTTATGCTACGTGGAATGTCAATGTGTTGGTAGGGAGGTCTTAATCAAATAATATATTGGCGAGAGTACTTATTAATAGATGTCAAATATGTATCTTTGCAGCATGTATTTTCGCATCGAAAGCCAGATCTCTGAGTACTGATAATATATAGGCAGTGGATGGTGACGATAGCGTAGAAATAAGATAGAAACGCATCTATTGATATAAATATGAGTAGGAGATTCGTTACAACGATATGTATTCTGTTGTCAGTTATATTGTCAGGGCAGGCTCAGAAAAGAACGTATGATGAGGCTGTTAAGGCGGCAAGAAGTTTCTTTAAGACTGCGGGGCAAACAGCAGCTGTTAGTTCATTGCACATGAAGAGTACACGTGGTGGACACCGAGTGTTAGCAAAGTCGATAGACAATAAGCAGGATACAGCAGCTTATTATCTGTTTACCAACGCGCAGAGCGGTCAGTTGGTAATCGTGTCGGGCGATGAGCGTATGCCGCTTGTGTTGGGATATACAGACTACGCAGTGAAGGAAGAAGAGTTGCCCGATGGCTTGGTAGAACTTCTCGATGGATATAAGGCGCAGTACAGAGTGTTAGCTACGGCTCCAACCAAGGCTATGCGTGTGGCCGCACTCTATAAGGGAGAACGCCAATTAAAGACTGCCGACTGGGGACAAGGCACCCCCTTTAACCGTATGACGCCAGAGGCAACTCCGACGGGATGTGCCGCTACGGCGATGGCCATTGTGATGCGTTATTACCAATGGCCCGAATGTGGAGCGGGTAGTAAAACACATATATGGAAGGATTCTGTGATGACTGCCAACTTCGGACAGACACATTACGATTGGGATAATATGCCGCTCAGCTATACCACGTACACTGAACAACAGGCCAAGGCGGTGGCACTGCTCATGCGTCATGCGGGCATTTCGGTGGAGATGTATTATAACACAGAAAGTAGCGGTGCGAACCAAAGTCTGGTGCCGGGTGCGCTCCAAAAGTATTTCAGATATGCCGCAACGGCGCGCTTGTTGTCGGCCAATCACTACGATGCAGCAACGTGGAACGGCATGATGCGTAACGAAATAGATAATGGACGCCCCGTGCTTTATACTGGTGGGTCGACGCTGGGACGCGGCTCGCATGGCTTTGTACTCGATGGATACCGTGACAACTTATTCCACTTTAATTTTGGTTGGAGTGGCAGCGGCAATGGTTACTTTGCCGTATCAGCATTGAATGCAACAGACCACTCCATAGAGTTTGCCAATCAGCAGCAAGCCGTCGTAGGCATTGTGCCGCTCAAAGAAGATGGCTATGCACCGTTGATACTTGAACGCGACAGTGCGTATCAGGGCTATTATACGCCTCTTACTACACTTGTGACTAACTCTGCCGTGGATATACATTTGTCAAATCTCACCGCGCTGCGTGACTGGAAAGGCCAAATGCAGTGGCATTTGTGCCGGGCAGATGGTACGGTGGTGGAACATCTTGGTAGTAAGGATGTGACAATGAATGGCGGTGGCAGTCAGAGCGTGGACTTTAGTGTGAGAGCCACAAGCAATGCAGAAAAGGGAGATTATCTTTGTCTTATGGCGCGCGAAGATGGTTCTGACCAATGGCTTCCCGTGAAAGATGCTAAAGGGCAGAACGTGGTGGTGCAGGCTTTTGAGCGCAAAGTACCTGTGGTACAGATAATCTGTGATACGAAGAATGCTACTATCAACGACCAAAACTTAGAAAATGTAATCTATGATGGTAAGCCATTGCTTGGCTCAACCTATCGTTATAAAGTGACCTTTGCCGACGGCGTGGCGAAAAGCCTTGTACAGGTGCGTCATAGTGGCGATTACTTCCAAGCAAGTGAAGGTGGTGCTATTGAGCTAACCACTGATACGCTCTATATCAAAGCAAAAGGCTATATGCCATCAGAACTCGTGCCAGTGTGTGAGGTGAATGTGGCGAATGCAGGAGAACTGCCGCATGCATTGCTTAAAGTCACTCCAGATGCAGACGCTATAGAGACGCTTACGATAGCAGGTAGCCTTGACGACAGCGACCTGCAGTATCTCTCAACTCTTCAAGTACTAAAGTCGCTAGATATGGAGAATGCCACTATCGCAAAGGGATTGTTTGGCGCTCCGTTTAAAGGCTTTGAACGTTTGGTGGCCTGTGTGTTGCCTCGTTCGTTAAAACAAATAGGGAGTGAGACATTTAAGAATTGTGGTGCCCTAAAGTCAATCTCATTGCCTGTAAGCTTGCAAGCCACGGGCAACGACCTCTTTGCAGGCTGCGGAGCATTGACTGACATATACGTGCATCCATCGTCGCCCGATTGCGTGGCCGCAGATGCCTTTCGCAATATACCTAATACGGATGGTGTAACCATACACGTGCAGCAAGGACTAGCTGAGGAGTTTAAGCGCAATAGCAAGTGGAGTAGTTTCAGCAATTTCGTTGACGACCTGCCGTCGCTGCCTCAGAAGTTTAGTAGCAATGGCATAGAGTATAACGCAATATATAAGGGCGATGGCAATTATGCCGAGGTGGCTATACCGAGCGGACAAACTTATTATAGTGGAGAGGTGACGATACCAGCCTCGGTGAGTTGCGAGGGTCTAGATTATACCGTGTGTGGCTTTGAAAAGACTGACGGACTTTCGCCTTTCGTGGGGAATCCGTTCGTGTCATCGCTCAATTTACAGTTGCGCATCGATACGCTCAAGGCTATGCAGTTTATGGGATGTACAAACCTATCCTCTTTACAGTTGCCTACTACTTTGCGCTATATTGATAGCGAATGCTTCCGTAACTGCCCAATGCTTATGCAGATAACCTTGCCCGCCAGTGTTGAGGGGTTGGGCGATAATGCTTTTTGTGGTTGTCAGTATCTAACTGACATATATAGTTACGCAATGGTGCCGCCAACAGGTAGTAATGGAGATAACTATCCTTTCGCTCAATGCCGGTCGAATAATGTGACACTGCATGTACCCGCGTCTTGCGAGGAGGCTTACCGTACGTCGGGCTTTTGGAGCAAGTTTGGCACAATCGTTGGCGACCTCCAGAGTGTGGCTACAGACATAATGACAATAGCGATGAACCATGATGCAGACTTTCCTATTAAAGCCGCAGGTCAACAGAGAATTACGATACATCTAGACAGAGCACGGAGTGTAAAAATCTTCCGCCTTGATGGAACTTTGCAGCGCGTGGTGCAGTTGCCATGTGGTAGGAGTGAAATTTGGCTAGATGCCCCTTCTATATTAGTAGCACCCTAAAGAGATGTGAAGAATGATTGGCGTATCGTATTGTGCACCTACTTGTGTAAAAATGCTGACACGTATAGTCAGCTCTCGCAAAAAAAACACTATCTTTACGCCTTGAATTACAATAAATAATTTGACTAATGAAGCGTATATATACCCTTTTGTTAACTTTCTTGTTGTTGTGGCCTTGTGCCACAGCACAGAATTTGTTGCCCAAACGAGAATTTCGTGGAGCTTGGATACAGATAATCAACGGACAGTTTGAAGGCATGAGTCGCGACCAAATGCAAGCGAACCTCACACATCAACTCAATGTGCTGCAACAGTGTGGAATCAATGCCATCATGTTTCAAGTGCGCGGTGAGGCTGATGCCATGTATCCATCACCTTACGAGCCGTGGAGCCGTTTTCTGACAGGCAGACAAGGTACGGCACCTAATCCCTATTGGGATCCTTTGGCGTGGATGATTACGGAATGCCACAAGCGCGGCATGGAACTGCATGCATGGATTAATCCCTTCCGTGCGAAAACAAAGGGTACGAAGGACTTGGCTTTAAATCATCCCTACGTGAAGCACCCCGAGCGCTTCTTTGAGTACGATGGGCTTTACCTCTTCGATCCAGGCCTCAATGAGAATCGCCGCTACATTTGCCAAATAGCAGCCGACATTGTGCGTCGTTACGATGTAGATGGCATCCATATGGACGACTATTTTTATCCCTATCCCGTGGCGGGCATGACTATTCCTGATCAAGCCACCTATATTACTCACAAAAATGGCATTGATAATGTAGACGATTGGCGTCGGTACAATGTAAATCTCTTTATGGAGATGATGCACGACTCCATTCGTGCTGTGAAGCCTTGGGTGAAGTTTGGTGTAAGTCCCTTTGGTATTTATCACAATGTACAACCTGGAAGCAATATCCCTGGTTCAAATACTCGTGGATTACAAAATTACGACAATCTCTATGCCGATGTGCTTTATTGGATTAACAAGGGATGGGTAGACTATAATATCCCGCAAATTTATTGGGAAATAGGTCATAAAGCGGCCGACTACGAGGAACTCATCAAGTGGTGGAGCCGATTTGCAGGTGGACGTCCTCTATTTATCGGACAGGATGTGGAACGAACTGTTCGAGCTGCTGATTTGAAAAATCCGCAACGTAACCAAATGTCGGCTAAGTTTGGCCTCCAGCGTAGTCTGCGCGGCATTCAAGGTTCTTGTTTGTGGTATTCCGCCGCCGTGGTGCGCAACGAAGGAAATTATGCTACGGCGTTGCAAAAGAATTATCACCGCACACCAGCGCTCCAACCATTGTTCCCCTTTATCGACGATGAGGCTCCTGGCAAACCACGCAAACTGAAAACAATGTGGATGCCCAATGGATATTACCTTTTCTGGACAGCTCCAAAGGGAACACAGGAGATGGATGTGGCTCGTAACTATGTGGTCTATCGATTTGAGCAAGGCGAGCGCATCGACCTGTTCAATCCCGAACACATCGTGGCTATAACGCCGCAGACATTCTATCGCTTACCTTACGAGAATGGACGCAAAAAGGCTGTCTATGTGGTGACGGCGCTCGATCGACTTCAGAACGAGTCGAAAGCTGTGAAGAAGAAAGTGAAACTTTGAGTTGCGAAATGGATACACTCAAGGAAAAGAGAATGTGGAAAAATCGTCTTGAATACAGAAAACCCTAAACTAAGATAGACAGACGTATGAAAGTGTTGAAGTTTGGAGGAACCTCGGTGGGCACAACCACCGCGATTCGTAATGTAAAACATATTGTAGAGAACACTCCGCAGCCCGTCGTAGTGGTGGTGTCAGCCTTAGGCGGTGTGACCGACCAACTGATTCGACTTACGCAGGTGGCGGCAAAGGGCGATACTTCCTACATGGCCGAATTTGACGCCTTGACAGAGCGCCACCATCAAATGGTGGCCGATGTCATAGTGGCCGAAAGGCAGGCGCTACTTATCTCTCAACTCGATGCTTTGCTTGGTGAACTTCGTAGCATCCTTCATGGTGTGTGTTTGATTCAAGACCTTACTCCCAAGACTGCCGATGCAATTGTGGCCTATGGGGAACGTCTCTCTTCGCTCATTGTGGCCAATCTTATAGAGGGGGCGCAACATATCGATTCGCGCCGCCTTGTGAAGACGGAGTTGCGCAATGGAAAGCATCTCGTCGACTTCGACTTGACGAATAAACTCGTGGTAGAAAACTTGGGCGGCTGTACGTCTGTGGTCGTGATAGGGGGCTTTATAGCTTCTGATCGTACTTCGGGCATAACGACGAACCTTGGTCGAGGAGGTTCAGATTATACCGCAGCTATTGTGGCTGCAGCCCTTCAAGCTGAAGCTCTTGAGATATGGACCGATGTGGATGGTTTTATGACGGCAGATCCACGCATTATTCCTGGTGCCTTCACTATTGATGAACTTTCTTATGCAGAGGCCATGGAACTTTGCAACTTTGGAGCGAAAGTGATTTATCCACCAACAATCTATCCCGTTTGTCAGAAAAATATTCCCATCTTCGTGAAAAACACATTCCGTCCAGAGGCTCGAGGTAGTGTGATTCGTAAAGATGCAGCTCCGAGCGGGCGCCCCATTCGAGGTATATCCTCGGTAAAGGAAACGAGCACTGTGACAGTGAGTGGACCCGCCATGGTGGGTGTGATAGGTGTGAATCGTCGCATCTTTACCACGTTGGCAACGGGCGGTATTAGCGTGTTTATGGTAGCGCAAAATTCTTCGGAGACAAGTACTTCACTCTGCATGACGCCTGCTGATGCCCGGAGGGCTTGCCTCTTGCTCGACAAGGAATTTGCTTCTGAGATAGCCGATGGGGCAATGAATCCAGCTCTGTTGGTAGAAGGCCTTTCGAGTGTGGCCGTTGTAGGTGAGCGTATGCGCCACATGGCAGGTATCGCAGGTCAGCTCTTTAGTGTGCTAGGACGCAATGGTATCAGCATCAACGCAACAGCGATGGGCGGTCAAGAGATGAACCTTTCATTCGTAGTGGATCGTTCGCAATTACGCAAGACTATCAATGTGCTTCATGATAGTTTCTTTCTGAGTGAACACGAGGATCTTAACCTCTTCATCTGCGGCACAGGAACCGTGGGCCATAGTCTGCTAGAGCAGATTGCGGCGCAACGCGATAAGTTATATAAGGAACGTGGACTGAAACTCAATATCGTGGGCGTGAGCGGACGAAGTCATGCTGCTTACAATGTGGAAGGCATTGACCCCGTTCACTACCGAGAGGCAATGGCTGTTGGTGGCGAAGGAGGAATGGAACGCATGCTGCGAGAAATTGAAGAAATGAATATCTTCAATTCTGTATTTGTAGATTGCACGGCGAGTGAGGAAGTTGCCGTTCACTACGAGAGGCTGCTGCGTCAGAATGTTAGCGTTGTTGCCGCTAACAAAATTGCAGCTTCCTCGCCTTATGCTAACTACCGACGCCTTAAAGACATGGCACGAGAAAAAGGTGTGAAGTTCCTTTTCGAGACCAATGTAGGTGCTGGCCTTCCCATCATTAGCACCATTCGTGATTTGCTTGGGTCGGGCGATAAGGTGCTGAAGATTGAAGCCGTGCTAAGTGGAACACTTAATTATGTGTTCAATACGCTTTCCGAATCAATTCCTTTGAGCCGTGCAGTGCATTTGGCCCAAGAAAATGGTTATAGTGAACCCGATCCACGCATTGATCTTTCGGGAAAAGATGTGATTCGAAAACTTGTAATTCTTGCCCGTGAAAGCGGTTATCGTGTCGACGTGGAGGATGTAAAGCGTAATCTTTTCATACCTCAAACTCTTTTCGATGGAACAATAGACAATTTCTGGGAGCATCTTCCTGAACTCGATGAGAAGTTTGAAGATGAGCGTCAACGCCTCGCCAAAGAACACAAACGTTGGCGCTTTGTGGCCGAATGGGCCGAAGGAAAGGGAAGCGTGGGCCTTCGTGAAATTAGTCAAGGCCACCCACTCTACGACCTAGAAGGCTCTAACAATATACTTCTGCTCACCACCGAACGCTATCATGAATATCCGATGCTTATCCAAGGCTATGGTGCCGGTGCTGAAGTGACCGCTGCCGGTGTATTTGCTGATATCATGCGTGTGGCCAATGTATAAGTGTAAAGAATATAGAATCACTTTATATATATAAGGTATCGAAGTTTCGGATTTAGAAAAGGCTTTTAGTTCGCCTTGACTAAATCCGAAACTTCAATAAAGAGAAGCTCTGTCAATGTATATACTGAAAGAAAATGGAGGCATTCCGCTCTCCTTGCTATGGATGCTCGCCATCATTGCGGGAATTTCAGTGGCCAATCTCTACTATAATCAGCCACTGCTCAACCTTATCAGCGCAGACCTCGGCGTAACGGATTTTCAGGCGAATCTGATTGCTACTATTTCGCAGGCGGGCTACGCTCTTGGTTTGCTATTTATCATACCCCTAGGCGATATGCTCAGTCGAAAGCATATCGTAATGGTCAGTTTCACTGTGCTAGTGGCAACATTGCTCATCATTGCTACGGCACAGAACATTCAAGTGGTGTGGGTGGCCTCTGCCATACTAGGACTTTGTTCTGTCATGCCGCAGATATTTATTCCTATAGCGTCGCAATATTCTGCTCCCGAGCATAAAAGTCGTAATGTGGGTATTGTGCTTTCGGGCCTATTGACGGGAATTCTTGCCTCTCGAGTGGTGAGTGGAGTGGTAGGCGAAGTGTGGGGGTGGCGCACCATCTATTATATAGGAAGTGTGCTCATGCTTTTGGCACTCCTTGTCATTGGGCGACTTTTGCCTCCCGTAGCCTCCAACTATCGAGGAACGTATGCCAGTCTCATGGTTTCGGTGTGGCAGCTCTATCGCAGATACCCTGCTATGCGCATCAGCTCGTTGCGAGCAGGCCTTGCTTTTGGCTCGTTTCTTTGCATGTGGAGTTCTCTTGCTTTTAAGATGAATCAGGCTCCTTTTTATGCGGGCAATGACGTGGTGGGGTTGCTCGGACTGTGTGGTATTGCAGGAGCGCTCACGGCCTCTGGCATTGGAAAATATATTCATCGTGTAGGAGTGAGACACTTCAATTATTTGGGCGTGCTGCTTCATCTTTCTGCGTGGACGCTCTTCTTCTTCGGTGCCAATCATTATTTCCCCATCGTGGTGGGAATTGTGGTGATGGATATTGGTATGCAGTGCATACAACTCAGCAATCAGAGTCTATGTCTAGGTCTAGAGCCACAAGCCTCAAATCGAGCCAACACCATCTTCATGACTACCTATTTTGTTGGAGGTACGATGGGTACTTTCCTATCAGGATTAGGCTGGGGTATTGCGGGATGGACAGGCGTGTCCGTAGTGGGTGTATCGCTCACACTTTTCTCAGGGTTAGTTACGTTGGTGCAGAAAAACTAACTTTCTTATTTCTATTTGGTTGTGGTTCTAAGGTTATGGAAGATTGTTCCGTTCTAAGGCGAACAGACTCTTCTTGATAATAAGCTGCCGATGCTTGCTAATCGCAACCTATTCCTTTGTATCAGAGTAAAATTCTTATGGCCTAATCCATAAATATGCCAATATCAGTATCTAAACTTTAGCACTCGGAAAAGTTTCGTATCTTTGCAGTGCGAAGATTACTTTTTGCAGCACGACAAAAAAGCACGATTTCATGCAACAACGCGAAGAAGTAAGGCAACACGTAATCAGTGTGGCCACAAAACTTTTCCATTCCCAGGGAATACGCAGTGTGACGATGGACAACATTGCGCACGAACTCACCATGTCGAAACGAACGCTCTATCAACTCTTTGCCGACAAGGAGGAACTCCTTTTGGCTTGTCTCGTTTACCGCGACAAGAAGGAGCGTGAACGACTTACGCTTATCAGTCAACGTGCAAAGAATGTACTAGAGTTTCTCTTGCCCCTATTCGTTGCGAAAATGAGAGAAATGGATCAGATATGCTCCTCTTTTTTCGCTGATGTGATGAAATATCCTCGTGTGATGGAATATTTTGAGCAGCACAAGCGTGACAACGAAGACGACACAGTAGCATTTCTCAATCGTGGCAAAGAGCAAGGCCTATTCCGTGATGAAATAAATTTTCGAGTTGTGACGAGGCAACTCTCATCGGGGATGGAAATGTTTCAGCGCAATGGGCTCGCTAATGAATATTCTCAACGCGAACTCTTCGAGAATACCGTGCTCGTCACCATTCGTGGATGCGCCACACCCAAAGGCGTGAGTATGATTGATGAGTTTTTTAAGGAATACACGCTAAAGTAACTAAAGGAACATTGAGGTATCTCCCTCCGAATGCCATAGATTCTCTCTAGAAAATAATCATATATAACTATAATCACACCTATGAAGATGACAACAAATTGCAAGCACTGTTTAATGCTCCTCGTGCTCTTGGTATGTGGTGTATTGGGCGTGCAAGCGCAGAAATTCAAGCCTGGTGCGCTCTACCACTTGGTAAGTGCAGTGAAAGGACTTGCTGTGAGTGAAAATGGAAAGGGTGGACTAGTATTGTCGAAAATCAATGAAGACAATGCGGGTCAACACTTCACGGTCAACGAGCTTTCTGGCTCTTGGCGTTTTATTAACCCCTTTACCAATAAAGCCATTCGTACCGAGGGCAACGCTGTAGAAGAGGGCGCAAACAATGGTTCAGACGAAGCACAGCTTTGGAAAGTTGAGACCGATGGAAAATATCTCATACTCGTACCGACCAATCGTCCTCAGATGGCAGCTGCTATACAGGGCACGAAAATCGTTTTGATAGAGCGTGCCAAAGCTGTAGGCAATAAGGCAGCTCATTTTTCAGTGGTAGAGGCAGCCCATTCAGGATTTGATGCCGACTTAACCTATCGCATTCGTTCGGTGCAATATCCCGACAGTGTGCTCGGTAATGGCGATTCTGGCGAGAACAATGCCCACATCGTAGGCGAAAAAGCTGATAAAGGAAACCGCGGTCAGTATTGGAATATCAAGATGCTCGACCTCGATCGCCGTGTTGTAGGCAATGCTTTCTACACGCAAAACTTCGACGATGGCGGCAGCAACGCTTCCATTGACTATTTGTTGCAGTGGCCTGCTCAGGATGGTGTGTGGAATAATGCCCAGTTTAAGTTTGAGCCTGTGGATGGTCATGTGGGCACTTACATCATTCGTTCTGCAGGGCAAGCTAAGAGTGGCAAGATGTACGCCTTGAAGAATGGCCAGCTCAAGCTGACAACTTATAATGCCAAAGACAAAGAAGCATGGTTTACCTTTGAACAGGTTGAAAAACCTAAAATTAAGTCGCCCTATTGGGAAGACGAAACTATTTTCGCTGAGAATAAGGAAGCAGGTGTAGCCACCTACTTGCCCTACAACAGCGAAAAGGAAATGCTTGCCGATGCAGCTTACTACAATACTCCCTGGACACAGCCGCAGACCGATCGTTATCTCTCGCTCAATGGTACGTGGAAATTCCACTTCGTGCCCGAGCCATCGCAACGCCCCCTCGACTTCTGGAAGGAAGGTTACGATGTAACCGCATGGGATAATATCCCCGTACCTTCCAACTGGGAGATGCAAGGCTATGACAAACCTCTCTACTGCAATGTAGAATATCCGCATGCTAACACTCCTCCCTTTATCAAGGCTCGTCCGGGCTATAACGATGGTGGAAAGAACTATGGAATCGATCCTGTGGGTTCCTACGTGCGCACTTTTAAAGTGCCTTCCAATTGGGATGGACGCCGCACGTTTATTCATTTTGGTGGCATTTATAGTGCAGCTTTTGTATGGCTCAATGGACAGTATGTGGGCTACACACAGGGCTCCAATAACGTTGCAGAATTTGATATTACCAAGTACTTGAAGAAAGGCATTGACAATCGCCTAGCCGTGCAAGTGTTCCGCTGGAGTGATGGTTCTTATTTGGAATGCCAGGACATGTTCCGCATGAGTGGTATCTTCCGCGAAGTATACCTATATAATACACCCCAAATGGCTGTTCGCGACCACTACGTCACTTCCGATGTGCACATAGATGCAAACCATGTGGCCGATGCTACGGTCAACGTGCAGCTCACGTTGGATAATCGTGACAACCTTAGGGGAAAGAAAATCATCGTGGCGAAGATTTTCAATCCCAAAGGAGAGAAGATTCAGGAAAACCGCGTAGAAATGAGCGGCGCTGATGGGTCGCAAGCCAATATTAAGCTCTGTGTGCCCAACGCCGAGTTGTGGAGCGCTGAACTTCCCACGCTATACACCTTGCGCATTATCCAGCAAGATGAGCAGGGTAACGATGAAATGGCATTCTCTACTAAGGTAGGTCTGCGCAAAGTGGAGGTAAAGGGCTCGTTGCTCTATGTGAACGAAAAGCGCGTGTTTCTCAAAGGCGTAAATCGTCACGATACTTCGCCCAAGAACGGACGCGCCGTAACAGTGGATGAAATGTTGCGCGATGTGACTCTTATGAAGCAAAACAACATCAACACGATTCGCACCTCGCACTATCCCAACGATGCGCGCATGTATGCCATGTACGACTACTACGGCCTTTACACCGTGGATGAAGCCGACCTCGAGGACCATGCCAATCAAAGCATTTCTGACCGAAAAAGTTGGATACCCGCTTTTACCGATCGCATTGATCGCATGATATTGCGCGATCGCAACCATCCTAGCGTAGTGATATGGAGCCTTGGTAATGAAGCCGGTGCTGGCGAGAACTTTAAATATTGCTATGAAGTTGCCAAGAAACTCGACTCGCGCCCCGTTCACTATGAAGGAACACGAATCAGCAAACCCTACGGCGGTGAACGCTACTCCGACTTCTATTCAAAAATGTATCCCGGCATGGCCTGGATGAGACAGAATACTTCTAATCTCGACAAGCCCATGTTTATCTGCGAATATGCTCATGCCATGGGGAATGCCGTAGGCAACCTTGATCAGTATTGGAACTCTATCGAAAGCTCGAATGCTACTATCGGTGGTTGCATTTGGGACTGGGTAGATCAGTCCATCTTCGATCCGCAGCTTATGAAGCAAGGCATCTATCGCCTCACGACAGGCTACGACTATCCTGGTCCTCACCAAGGCAACTTCTGCTGCAATGGTATCATCAATAGCTCGCGCCAAGAGAGTGCTAAACTCGCCGAAGTAAAGGCTGCTCATCAGTATGTGAAGTTCCGTCTTAACAAGGTAGATAAGGCCAAGAATACCGCCACCATCACCTTGAAGAATGGTTATGCTTTCCAGAATCTGAAGGACTTCAATCTCCGCTATGAGGTAGTAAAGAATGGCTACATCGTAAGCACGAAGAGTGTGAAACTTCCCTCTGTGCTTCCTGGTGATAGCATCACGCTCACGCTGAAGCTTGCCAAGGCCGACTTGGCTAATGCCGAAATAGCAGGCACGGAAGTGCTCCTTACGCTTCGTACTTCATTCCGCAATGCGCAACGCTATGCTGCTGCGGGCCACGTGGCAGCCATGAAACAATATACACTCTGTGAGCGTGGCAACTTGCCCGAGCTGAAAGCTGATGCTAAGGCTCCCGAAATGCTTCAGACGCTCTCGCTCGACCAGACCATCATCGGCAACGAACGTGTGCAACTCACCTTCGATAATGAGACAGCTCGCCTCACAAGCCTCGCTCTCGGTGGCCGCAATATCTTGGCGGACCATGCCGGCTTTGAATATAGCAACCATCGCTGGATCGAGAACGACCGCTTTGGCAACACTTCCAATGGCCTTGAAGCCAAGGGAACGGTGAAGGTAGAGAATGTAGGAGGCAACATTGTGGTGAAGACCACCCGTAAGGGTTCGCTCTGCGATACGGAAATCAATTATACCCTCTATCCGCAAGGTGTCGTCGATATGGATGTGCGCTTCACTCCCCACACGGGCGACCTTCGTCGTGCAGGTCTTGTGTGCTTGCTCGACTCTGCTCTTTCTCACGTAGACTACTATGCATTGGGTCCTTGGGAGAACGCTTGCGATCGTCTTGATGGCGTGATTGCAGGTCGATATACCACTACGCCTGCTGCCATGATAGAGCCTAACATGAAACCGCAGTCAACGGGCAATCGTGAAGAACTTCGCGAGCTCACCCTCACTGATGGCAAGGGCTTCGGCGTGAAGATGGAGATGCAGGGACGCGTCAACTTCTCGCTCATCCCCTACGCCGACGAAGAACTGATGAATGCCAACCACTACTGGGAACTCCAGCCCCGCGCACACAACGTGCTTCACCTCGATGCTTGGATGCGTGGTATTGGTAATGCTTCCTGTGGTCAGGATGTAGGCACTCTGCCTATGTATCTTGTGCCCAACCATGTGCTTACTTACAAGGTGCGCATCTCTAAGCATTAAATCTCTTTCCCCTGACGACTGATGTATCAGAAATTCATTATCACCCAAGAAGGTGTGCTCCGCTTTGGTCACGTCTACCTCCATCGCGAACTCTTGCAACCAGGCGAGACGTGTACTAACGGCGGCGGCTTATGGGCTATTGATGAGGCTCGACGAGCGCTATTACTCTATGGACGCTCTTTTGACTTTGGAAAGCCCGATTTCGGTGCTCTTCGGCGCGTTGACTGGAGTGGGGTAGGAGGTCGTCCCATCGACCTCATATATCAGCCTCATTGGCCCAACGACGAAGTGGAAATTCCCGTTTCCGAGCCGCGCATCTTCTGAATTGTGGACTTTGTGATGAACTCGGTTTAAAGGTTATAAAGCTCGTTGATAAGCTAGTAGATGCTCACTTTATTACCTCTTGACTTTAAAATTCCTAACACTTCATCCCCAACGACTATAATTATGACACACGGACATGAAATACTCCACATGATGGAGGGAAATACCTATGCTAATAAGCAAGAACTCGTAGATGCCATCCACGCTCGTTTTGGCCAGGATGAGCGCTTCTACACTTGCTCTGCCACGAATATGACGGCTTTAGAAATCGTAGAATTTCTTTCTGCAAAAGGAAAGTTTATGCCTGCAAGTACAGAAGGCTTCACGGTAGACGCAACTAAAATCTGCAAGCATTAAACCTTGATTATTCCCCTCTAAAAAAGACAAAGCGCCGCTCGCAATCCATGTTGTGAGCGGCGCTTCGTTTCAATGAAATGTAGCACAAAAAGAGCCCTTAGACACGCATTGGCATCCAAGGGCTCTTCTTTAAGCGGATTAGGCCAAAGCCAAATCTACAATCTTCTTCACGGCCTCTTCAAGGCCAGTAGCGTCTTTACCACCAGCTGTGGCGAAATGGGGAGCACCACCACCGCCACCCTTAATGAGCTTAGCGGCTTCGCGCACGAGTTTGCCAGCATTGAGCTTGCGGCTCTCAACGAGGTTTTTGCTAATCATTACGGTGAGCAAGGGTTTCCCTTCATGTGTAGAACCGAGTACGCAGAGCGTATCGTTGGGCAGTGTACCGGCAATTTGGAAAGCAAGGTCCTTCACGGCGTTGGGCTCAATGGCTGTGGGGATGACACACTTCACGAGTTTCACGCCATCCACTTCCTCAGCACTCTTTACGAGGCGGTTGCGCGTTTCGGCGAGCTTTTCCTTCACGTAGCCTTCCACCTGCTTCTTCAGTTCATCGTTCTCCTCAATGGTCTTCTTAATCACTGCGGTGAGATCCTTGGCATTGTTGAAGAACGACTTCAAGCCTGTGAGCATATCCTGCATGTCGTATACGCTCTCTTCGGCAGCTTCGCCCGTGATAGCCTCGATACGGCGCACGCCAGCAGCTACGCTGCTCTCGCTCACGATGCGAAGCAATCCGATGCGACCTGTGCTCTTAGCGTGGCAACCACCACAAAACTCTACACTCTTCCCAAACTGTACCACGCGTACCTTGTCGCCATACTTCTCGCCGAAGAGAGCAATGGCACCAAGCTTCTTAGCCTCTTCCATAGGTACGTCGCGATGGTCTTGCAAAGGAATGTCCTCGCGGATGCGACGATTCACTATGCGTTCTACTTGGCGCAACTCCTCAGGAGTGACTTTCTGGAAATGAGAGAAGTCGAAGCGGAGGTAGTCGGGAGTGACGAGTGAACCTTTCTGTTCTACGTGAGCACCAAGTACTTCGCGCAAGGCTTGGTCGAGCAAGTGAGTAGCCGTATGATTGGCCTCACTGCCGCGGCGGAACTTGATGTTTACTTCGGCATGGAAGGATGCTTCGGGATGTGCGGGGAGTTTTTTCGTGAGGTGGATAGGCAGATTGTTCTCGCGCTTCGTGTCGAAGATTTCCACCTTCTCGTCTCCATTGACAAGCACGCCTTGGTCGCCTACCTGCCCACCCATTTCAGCGTAGAAAGGAGTTTGATCGAGGACAAGTTCAAAGTAGGTCTGCTTCTTTTGCTGTACGCGACGATAGCGCAAGATGTGGCAATCACACTCTGTGAGATCCCAGCCGAGGAATTGCGTTTCGCCTTCTTTGAGTATCACCCAATCGTCGGTCTCCACAGCGGCAGCGTTGCGAGCGCGCTCCTTCTGCTTCTGCATCTCAGCGTTAAATCCAGTTTCGTCCACCTCGAGGCCGTTTTCATGGCAGATAAGCTCGGTGAGGTCGAGCGGGAATCCATAAGTGTCGAACAGCGTAAATGCCTTTTCTCCATCTACGGTGGTCTTACCCTCCTGCTTTGTCTGAGCAATCACGCCCTCGAGCATGTTGATACCCGTAGAGAGGGTGCGGAGGAAACTTTCCTCCTCTTCTTGCATCACGCGGCCAATGAGTACCTGCTGAGCTTTGAGTTCGGGGAAGGCTTCACCCATTTCTTCAACAAGGGTTGGCACGAGCTTACAGAGGAAGGCTTCGCGTTGGCCGAGGAACGTGTAAGCATAGCGCACGGCACGACGCAAGATGCGGCGAATCACATAGCCTGCCTTTGCATTGGAAGGCAGCTGTCCGTCGGCAATAGAGAAGGCAATGGCACGCAAGTGGTCAGCAATCACGCGCATGGCCACGTCAATCTTCTCGTCTTTGCCATATTCGAAGCCCGAGAGCTCACCAATCTTCTTGATGATGGGCTGGAAAATGTCTGTATCGTAGTTAGAGTTCTTGCCCTGAATGGCACGTACCAAGCGCTCGAAGCCCATACCCGTATCAATTACGTTCATGCCCAGAGGCACGAGTGAACCATTTGCCTTGCGCTCATACTGCATGAACACGATGTTCCAAATTTCAATTACCTGGGGGTCGTCTTTATTGACAAGCTCGCGTCCGGGCACCTTTGCCTTCTCCTCAGGAGTACGGCTATCGAGGTGAATTTCTGAGCAAGGACCGCAAGGGCCTGTATCGCCCATTTCCCAGAAATTATCATGCTTATTGCCGTTGATGATATGGTCGGCAGGCACATGCTTGGCCCAATATGAGGCAGCTTCGTCGTCGCGTTTGAGTCCTTCTTCTTCAGAACCTTCAAACACGGTTACGTAGAGATCCTTCGGGTCGAGGTGGAGCACATCGACGAGATATTCCCACGCGTAGTCAATGGCCCCCTCTTTGAAGTAGTCGCCAAAGCTCCAATTGCCGAGCATCTCGAACATGGTGTGGTGGTAAGTATCGTGACCCACTTCTTCAAGGTCGTTGTGCTTACCGCTTACGCGGAGACACTTCTGCGAATCTGCGCGTCGGCGTGGCTCTGGGTCGCGTTGTCCGAGGATAATATCCTTCCACTGGTTCATACCGGCATTGGTGAACATCAGCGTAGGATCGTCTTTAATCACCATCGGTGCAGAGGGCACGATGGTGTGTCCTTTCGACTCAAAGAATTTCTTGTATGAGTCGCGGATTTCGTTAGCTGTCATCATATTTTGAGTTTGTTGTTTTGTTAAGTGCGATGCAAAGATAATGCAAGTGCGAGTGCAATGAAAGTTTGCTTTCAAATTGCCGAGCCGTAGCTTATCTTCTGCAAAGATAATGCAAGTGCGAGAGCAATGAAAGTTTACTTTCAAATTGCTGAGCCGTAGCTTATCTTCTGCAAAGATAATGCAAAGTGTGGGCAATGCAAAGTAAGTTAGCTTGTTTTTGGAGCGTACTTTGCATAAGTGGGAAAAAATCCTGATGCAGCGGTGTAAATGCACCACCACAAGAGGGGTAAATATCAAGTTCGGTTTTGACTTAGGCGCGCAGAATCCGAAACTTAAATTCTTTAGCAATTTCATACGTAACACTTCATCCTACCATCAGCGAACGAAGCTATCACCATCGCTGGATGAGCATCATTTGCTCTGCCGCTGCCGTTCGGTAGCTTTACCACTGCCGTCCGGCAGAGCTACCACTGCCGTCCGGCAGAGCAAAGAATCCTCATTTCAAGATGGACATACGATGATTTCGGAACAGAACGATAAGCAATCAAGCTTGCTTGAATTGCTGAGACACAGCCGATAATGGCGATAATAATCGCTGAAGTTAAAAGCGAAACTTGAATATATTACAGTGGCTTACATGAAGTATATGGGTTCTTCATCCAGCGCTATTAAGAAAATGAAAGCATTTGGTAGCAAGACATCTGTAGACAATGAGGAAGTTGCAAAGATGTTTACTCAACTGAAGAGCAAATGGGTCAAGCAGTAATATTTTCTGTCCGCTAAAAACTAAAATAACCTAGAAGGTTCTATGGGGTGTGTCAATACCTCAAATATGTCTTCAATAAAAATTTAACTCGCAACTTTAGTGAAATAAGCTTAAGCTGCAAGTTCTCTTTGTTTTTGATTGCCCCAAAAAAACTCGGAGATGGTCGTAAAAGTGTTCTATAAGGGAAAAAATGAATTTAATATAGTCTAAGTTGTTCTATAATCCTCCTAATTTTATTTTAATTGCCTAGTAGAAGTTAATCTTTTGTATGCTCGGAAGTCGTGGAGCGCATATCTGATAGCAAGCGGATAAGTTCTGAATAGTAGGGACTGAGTTCCCCTGCTTTTTCCTTTTTCCGATTGTATTTCCACCAATTCAGCAGGCCGCGGTTTTCTTCCTTTCGCTTGTCGGGCAAGTGATGATGTTCCTTGATAAATTGTTTCAGCTCTTGGTAATTCCTAAGCCAATTATGTTGTGTTTTTTTCATGTGAGAGAGAAAAAGAGTAGATGCGGAAGAAATAATAGCAAAGATACATAAAGTATGTGGAAAAGAAAATAAAAGTGCTAGGAAAGGAAAAAAACGGGGCAGAAGTCGTTGTAACTCAAAATAAAGTAGTACATTTGCAGCCGATTTAGAGTCCAACGGGGCTAAACAAAGAGACTGCGGTTGCAGTCCGCCTCCTGGAAAAACCCGTTTATACAGTAATTTAAATGTACGCAATCGTAGAGATTAACGGTCAGCAGTTTAAAGCAGAAGAGGGCAAGAAGCTCTTTGTAAATCACATCTGCGGTGCCGAAGCCGGCCAGACTGTTGAATTTGACAAAGTGTTGTTGATTGACAACAACGGCGATGTAAAGGTGGGCGCTCCTACCGTAGAAGGCGCCAAGGTAGTATGCGAAGTAGTAAGCTCACTCGTAAAGGGTGACAAAGTGCTCGTTTTCCACAAGAAGCGTCGCAAGGGCTATCGTAAGCTCAATGGCTATCGCCATCAGTTCACTGAAGTGACAATCAAGAACGTAATTGCTTAATCCTTTAAAGTATTAGAAAGAAATGGCACACAAGAAAGGTGTAGGTAGTTCTAAGAACGGTCGTGAATCGGCCTCACAGAGATTAGGCGTTAAGATTTGGGGTGGTCAGACCTGCGTAGCTGGCAACATCATCGTTCGTCAGCGCGGTACTGTTCACTATCCTGGTAAGAACGTTGGCATGGGTAAGGATCACACACTCTTCGCCCTCGTTGACGGCGTAGTTAGCTTCCACCGTGGTCAGCGCGACCGCAGCGTGGTATCTGTAGAAGAGGCTAACGCTTAACGCATCTATCAGCAGAAGAACTTATCTACTGAACAAACAGAGAAAAAAACGGACTGTCCCGAATGTGGACGGTCCGTTTTTGCATGTAGGTGGTTCTATACAATCTCTCTTATTGCGCGTCATATCCTTGTCCCAGAGCGGTAGAGCTGCTACCCCCTGGGGTGGCAGAGTCTATAATGCTCATCCAACGATGGCCTCTTGTGTAATTTCTTTCTCATTTACTTTCAGTATTGACATTCAAATGTTAACTTTGCCCGTAAACCAAACCTAACCATTATGGCAGATACGGCAAACAACGACGAAAAGTACTACTTCTCTATCAGTGAAGTGGCTCAGCAAATCGGTGTGAGCGAGACACTGCTCCGCTATTGGGAAAAAGAATTTCCTAAGCAAATCGCTCCACAAAAAATGGCTCGTGGCGTACGCAGGTATACCAAAGACGATATTGCAAAAATACGCACTATCTACGATCTTGTGAAGGTGCGTGGGTTAAAACTTGCTGCCGCTCGCGAAGTGCTTAAACAAAATAAACAAGGCACAGCTCAACCTCTTGAAGCTGTGCAGCGACTGCGTAAAATCCGTGAAGAACTCGTGGCTATGAAGCATGCGCTGGGGGCAATGTAAATGAAGAGAAACGGAGGCGTTGAAGATTCGTATGCAACTTATCTTCCTCCTTATCCTCTTAAAAACAAGTGAAAGTGGCAAAAACAAAGACCGTATATGTGTGTTCGGAATGTGGCATGGACTCCCCGAAATGGGTGGGCCGATGCCCGTCGTGTGGGGCATGGAACACGATGAAACAAATGACCATTCGCCCTGAACAGAACACTGCTGTGAGCGAACGTCAAGCACGTCAAGAACTTACGGGAGTGAGCGTGGGACGCACGCGAGCCATACCCCTATCAGAAGTGTCGGTACAGGAAGAACCACGTATATCGACGTATGATGCAGAGCTCGACCGTGTGCTCGGCGGAGGTATTGTGCCAGGTTCGCTTACACTCATAGGTGGAGAGCCTGGTATAGGCAAGTCTACATTGTTACTTCAGATGGTGGTGCGTTTGCAAGGATTGCGTGTACTCTATGTGAGTGGAGAAGAGAGCGAACATCAGATAAAGCTTCGTGCTGATCGTATCAGCCAGCCCTCGGCCGACGTGCTATTGCTCTGCGAAACTCGCGTGGAACAGGTTTTTGAACAGATACGCCAAGTGCGTCCGCAGCTCGTTGTGATAGATTCTATTCAGACCATGAGTGTAGAGAGTGTGGAATCATCGCCAGGAAGTGTTACGCAGATACGCGAATGTGCCGCTTCACTGCTAAAATATGCGAAAGAGAGCGGTGTGCCTGTTATTCTCGTAGGGCACATTACGAAGGATGGTACTATCGCCGGACCGAAAGTGCTCGAACACATTGTCGACACAGTATTACAGTTTGAGGGTGATCGTCACTATATGTATCGTATCTTACGAAGTATTAAGAATCGTTTTGGATCGACCTCCGAACTCGGTATCTACGAAATGCAGAGTGATGGTTTACGTGCTGTGGCCAATCCCTCAGAGATGCTCCTAACACAGGGAGGCGACGAGTTGAGCGGTACGGCTGTGGCTGCTGCCATTGAGGGAGTGCGCCCTTTTTTGATCGAGACTCAAGCTTTGGTGTCGTCGGCAGTGTATGGTACGCCCCAGCGCTCGGCTACAGGGTTTGACTTGCGACGACTTAACATGTTATTGGCAGTGCTTGAGAAGCGCGTGGGCTTTAAGATAGGTGCCAAAGACGTGTTCTTTAATATTGCTGGAGGTATTCGTGTGGCAGATCCCGCGATAGACCTTGCTGTAATCGCATCCGTGCTTTCGAGCAATGTGGACACCCCTATCGAACGCAGCGTATGTATGGCTGGCGAGGTGGGGTTGAGCGGCGAAATACGTCCTGTGACTCGTATTGTTCAGCGCATTAGTGAAGCTGCCAAACTCGGTTTCAACCGCATACTCGTGCCCGAAGGAAACAAGAAAGGTTTGCCTCACGTGGAGGGTATAGAAGTAGTACCCGTGGGAAGAGTGGAGCAAGCGCTGAGAGAACTGTTTGGGTAAGTCTGCGAGGAGAATACCTATATAAAGAAACAAATCAAACGAATGAGAGATAATAGTAAGCGCGGTGGTAATCAATCGCCGCGCAACCGCAATGCTATCAGCGCCGGTCGAGGCCATGAGGGAGAGCACCGCAAATTTAGCCCTGCTCGTCCGGGAGAGCGCCGCGAACGTTCCACTGCTTCGCAAACTCAGCGTAATTCACGTGCTTCTTATAATAAGGAAGAACGCATATATAGTAAGGAACGTAGTTCCTATAATAAGAATAACGACTATCGAAAAAAACGTTCAAGCCTTGTTGCGCGCGATGATTATGAAACTCGACAAGCAGGGACGCACCCAGTGGAAAATACAATCCAATATGATGAGTTGGAGCGTCGCATTACTCTGCGAGTCACTCCCGATATAGCTTACGATGAAGAACGCCTGCGACGTTTCGTCGCCGAAAGTCTGCACATCGATGTGCGCACCATCAATGCGCTTCGTCTGCGCAAGCGAAGCATTGATGCACGTCAGCGCAAGGTAATGGTGAATCTCACCCTCGAACCTTTTATCAATGAGATGCCGCCGCGCTTAGATTTTGCTCCTGTGGAGTATCAGGACGTGAGCCACGGAGAACGTGTTATTGTGGTAGGAGCAGGACCTGGAGGACTCTTTGCTGCACTGCGACTAATAGAGTTGGGAAAGAAGCCTGTCGTATTGGAACGAGGTAAGGACGTGCACGAACGTCGTAAGGATATAGCTCTCATCTCGCGTCAACATAGCGTAGATCCCGAAAGTAATTACTCCTTTGGCGAGGGTGGGGCAGGAGCCTACTCTGATGGTAAACTCTATACCCGATCGAAAAAACGAGGCAACGTGGAGAAAATACTCCGTGTGTTCTGCCAATTTGGTGCCAACCCCGACATTCTCATTGATGCTCACCCCCATATCGGCACCGATCGCTTGCCGCGCATTATTGAGAATATGCGTAAGCAAATCCTCGACTGTGGCGGCGAAGTGCATTTCCAAACGCGTGTAGACAAACTCATCGTGGAACAGGAAGAGGTAAGGGGAGTGGAATGCCATACGGGTGAATCCTTCTATGGCCCAGTCATCTTGGCTACGGGGCATTCCGCTCGCGACGTTTACCGCCAACTCCATGCGCAGGGAATCGCTCTCGAACAGAAAGGCATTGCAGTGGGGGTACGCCTAGAGCACCCTTCAGAACTTATCGACCAGATACAGTATCATAGTCGCGAAGGAAGAGGTCGTTATCTTCCCGCTGCTGAATATAGCTATGTGGCACAGAGTGGAGGAAGAGGTGTATATAGCTTTTGTATGTGTCCAGGCGGTATTGTGGTGCCTGCGGCAAGTGGACCTCGACAAGTGGTAGTTAATGGAATGAGCCCTTCACTGCGCAACTCAGCTTGGAGCAACTCGGGTATGGTGGTGGAAACCTGCCCCGAGGATCTTGATGGTGAATTAGCTCCTTTCCTACTTGAAGCTATGGCTGATGGAACTTTTGCTGAAACGCATCAAGATATGAACGATCCGCAAAATCCTTTGCGTATGATGTACTTCCAAGAAGCCCTAGAAAAGGCTACATGGCAACAGGGAGGCTGCAATCAAACGGCACCTGCACAGCGTATGGCCGACTTCGTGAATGGTCGATTAAGTTACGATTTGCCCAAGTCGAGTTATTCGCCGGGACTTATTTCTTCGCCCCTTCACTTTTGGCTTCCACGCTTCGTCAGCACACGATTGATTGAGGGCTTTAATGCCTTTGGACGTCGCAGTCGGGGATTTCTGACCAATGAGGCAATTCTTATCGCTAGCGAGACGCGTACCTCTTCTCCCGTGCGCATTCTTCGTAATCATGAAACATTGGCTCACGTGCAAGTGGCTGGGCTCTATCCCTGTGGCGAAGGGGCAGGCTATGCTGGTGGTATAGTAAGCGCTGCTATTGATGGCGAGCGTTGTGCGGAAGCAGCGGCCGCAAAGGCTTGATTCTTTCAGCAATGCTGAGTGAATAGGCGTTTCGGAAATCTTTGTACTTTTTGGGGAAAGGACACTCCTAGGAATCCCTCTTACGCACATGGACAATAGGGAAATCAGCCCCAACTCTAGGTTTCCTTCTCTTCTTCTTGCAAAAAATAGCAAAGTATGGTTTGCATTTCATGCTTTTATTGTAATTTTGCAAGCAATAACAAGAGCATCTAACAACATTAAAATACATTTCTATCAAATGAAACCTACACTCTTTCTCCTGGCAGCAGGAATGGGTAGCCGCTACGGCGGCTTGAAGCAGCTCGATGAGCTCGGTCCTCATGGTGAAACCATCATGGACTATTCTATCTACGACGCTATCCACGCTGGTTTTGGCAAACTCGTATTCGTAATCCGCAAAGACTTCGAAGAAGACTTCCGCCGCATCGTGCTTTCTAAGTATGAAGGACATATCCCCTGTGAACTCGTGTTCCAGAGCCTCGATGCACTGCCCGAAGGATTTACATGTCCCGAAGGTCGCACCAAGCCCTGGGGTACTAACCACGCTTTGATGATGGGTGAAAGCGTAATCAACGAGCCTTTCGCTGTGATCAACTGCGACGACTTCTATGATCGTGATGCTTTCCAAGTAATGGGTAAGTGGCTTTCTGAACTTCCTGAGGGAAGCACAGGCAAATATGCGATGGTTGGCTTCCGCGTAGGCAACACACTCTCTGATAGCGGTACGGTAAGCCGTGGCGTTTGCGAGAATGATGCCAACCACCACTTGACCTCTGTAGTAGAACGTACTAAAATACAGCGTTTTGATGGCGTTGTGAAGTATCTCGGCGACGACGAAGAGTGGGTTTCTATCCCTGATAACACTCCCGTTTCGATGAACTTCTGGGGCTTCACTCCTGACTACTTCAAGCATAGCAACGAGTTCTTCAAGACCTTCCTTTCAGATCCGAAGAACATGGAGAATCCCAAGAGCGAATTCTTCATCCCCTTGATGGTAGACAAACTTATTAAGGATGGTGTAGCTACTTGCGAAGTGCTTGATACCACTTCTAAGTGGTTTGGCGTGACTTATCCTGAGGATCGTCCTGGCGTAGTAGAGAAATTCCAAAAACTCGGCGACGAAGGTGTGTATCCTGAAAAGATGTTCTAATACATCCTTGCTCCGAGCATTGCGATAGCATTGCACAAAACAATGAAAGCGGAGAGGTGCTTATCCCCAACAAGTAGGGTAGCGCCTCTCCGCTTTCGCTTACGGAATAAAGAGTGAGTATGATTGTAAGCGCATCCCATGGGATGTTTGCTATATTCAGCCGTTCCTCACACTCCTTTACGTATCCTCACTCCTTTACATAGACAGCTTCAATCTCTACGATATACATTGTGTGGAGAGAACCGCCAGGCTGGTCGTTGTACCAACGAGTGAGGGCTTCTTTATCGAGAAACTCCTCGGGCTTAAATTCGCTGCGGAACATCTTTCTACCTTCGATGGTAAGGCGAGACTGAGCAAAGGCCACAGCACCATGTTCCGTCATAACAGGGGTGAGTCCCGTTTCATGTGTCTTGTCGAAGTCGCGCCCCGATTTTGTACCACAGAAATTATATATCTGACGCATCTTCTCGTCGTTTCCCAAGAAAGAGAGTGTAAGGTGCTCGTTCTCCTCGATTAAGGGATATGTAAAGCGTTCGGGACGTACGAAGATGAATGCTACGGGTTTATTCCAAAGCCAGCCAATGCCGCCCCAAGAGGCAGTCATCATATTGTGCTTATCTAGTGTGCCTGCCGTGATGAGCATCCACTCCTTACCAATAAGTTGGAAGGCATCCTCGCGAGCGAGGAATTCGATAGAAGTCTTTTTCATACAGCGTATGTATTTTGATGTGATTAGAAAGGAACTTATTGGAAGCGAATTTACAAAATATTTGTGAAGTACGTATGTGCAGAAGTCTGTGAGCGTATGTTGTACAACATATTTTGCACCCTTTAAGATTTAGCTTGTGCTGTGTGTAGTAAAAAAGCTTACTTTTGCGGCAATCATTTTAACCTCTAAAAATTCTGCTGCAATGAAAAAGATCATTCTAACCCTGGCCCTTGTGCTCTGTGCACTGAGCGCGCAGGCACAAAAAACACGCCATTCACTTGGTTTTCACGCAGGCGGTTCCACCATTGACCTCGAATATCAATATCACTTTAGTAAGCGCAACTTCCTCGATGTAACGGCAGGATTGTTTAATCTTAGTGATGGATTCGCTTTTCAAGCCGTATACAATTGGAATATCAAGCAATGGCCCAACTGGACCCCACGTTTTGCAACATGGAAATTTTGGGGTGGTTTTGGCGGTGGCGTAGGACATTATGATTTCGACGACTATGATGGCGCATTTATTGGTCCTGTTGGTACACTTGGTTTTGGATTTACCATCAAAGATGTTCCTCTTACGATGGGACTTGATTATCGTCCCATGGTGGCCATAAATCTAGGTCACGGCGATGCAATCATCGACCGCGGTTTTCGTAATATCGGATTTACACTTACTTATCGGTTCTAAATCACACCACAATGTTGCACTGAGAGGTAAACTTTGTGCAACGAGACACGAAAAATAGTCAGAAGGTAAAAAAATACTGCAAGATTGCTTACAAACTACAAACAAAAGTAGTATTTTTGCTAAACATTTGTAGCCGAGTGCCAAGTGTACTCGGCTATTTGTAAAGAAGTAAGTCTTGCTCACGTTGTGAAAAGCATGGATTTGCTCAATCATTGTAACGCCATACACAACAACTTAACAACTACATAATGGTAAAAATCACAAAGGAGGCAGCCCTTCACTATCATGAAATGGGTAAGCCTGGAAAGATTGAAATTGTTCCTACCAAGCCCTACCGCACACAGACCGACCTCTCATTGGCCTATTCGCCAGGTGTGGCTGAACCTTGTTTAGAAATTCAGAAAAATCCACACGACGCCTATCGTTACACTAATAAGGGCAATCTTGTGGCCGTAATCTCTAATGGTACTGCCGTGCTCGGCCTCGGCGATATTGGTGCGATGAGCGGCAAGCCCGTGATGGAGGGCAAGAGCCTCCTGTTTAAGATATATGCTGGTGTAGATGCTTTCGATATCGAAGTCAACGAGAAAGATCCCGATAAGTTTATCGCAGCCGTAAAGGCTATCGCTCCCACCTTTGGCGGTATCAACTTGGAGGATATTAAAGCTCCTGAATGCTTCGAAATAGAGAAGCGACTGAAGGAGGAACTTGATATCCCCGTGATGCACGATGATCAGCACGGAACGGCCATCATCTCGGCAGCGGGACTAATCAATGCCCTCATGGTGGCAGGCAAGAAAATTGAAGATGTCAAGATTGTGGTCAACGGAGCTGGTGCAGCCGCCATCTCGTGTACTCGCCTCTATTGTGCCTTCGGTGCACGTAAGGAAAATGTGGTGATGCTCGATTCTAAGGGCGTGATTACTGCCGATCGCGACAACCTTAATGAGCAAAAACGCGAATTTGCTACCACACGCACAGATGTACATACTTTGGCTGAGGCCGTGAATGGTGCCGATGTGTTTGTGGGTTTGTCAAAGGGCAATGTGCTTACGCAAGACATGGTACGCTCAATGGCGAGCAGCCCGATTATCTTTGCTCTAGCCAATCCTGTGCCAGAAATTTCTTACGAAGATGCCACAGCTGCACGTCCCGATGTGCTGATGAGTACAGGACGTACAGACTATCCTAATCAGATTAACAACGTGATTGGGTTCCCTTATATTTTCCGCGGTGCGCTCGACACTGCTGCAACAGCTATCAATGAAGAGATGAAGATGGCTGCCGCAAAAGCCATTGCAGACTTGGCTCGTCGTCCGGTGCCCGACATTGTAAACAGAGCCTATCATGTGCGCAACTTTACTTTTGGTCCTGAATATTTCATTCCTAAGCCCGTTGATCCGCGCCTTATCACAGAAGTGAGCATGGCCGTAGCTAAGGCTGCAATGGAAAGCGGTGTGGCTCGCAAACCCATCACCGATTGGAAAGCATATCGTCAGCATCTGCGCGAACTCATGGGACAAGAAAGCAAGTTTACGCAAAATCTTTACGATACAGCGCGCCTTAATCCCAAGCGTGTGGTGTTTGCCGAAGGCACTCATCCCACCATGCTCGAAGCTGCTGTGCGTGCTAAGGAAGAGGGCATCTGCTTCCCCATCTTGCTCGGCAATGATGTGCAGATACGTAAGATTGCCGAAGACTTAAAGCTCAACCTCGAGGGCATAGAAATACTCAATCTGCGCAACGATTCGCAAAACGAGCGTCGTCATCGCTATGCACAAGTATTCGCTAAGAAGATGGAACGTCATGGCTATACACCGCAAGAGGCTGAGGATAAGATGTACGAGCGTAACTATTTCGGCATGATGATGGTGGAAACAGGTGAAGCCGATGCATTCATCACCGGACTTTATACGAAGTATTCCAACACTTTCAAGGTGGCGCGTGAGGTAATCGGTGTTCGTGAGGGTTACAACCATTTCGGCACGATGCACCTAATCAACACAAAGAAGGGCATTCTCTTCGTGGCCGATACATTGGTGAATCGTCATCCCAATGAAGAGGTTCTCTACGATATTGCACGCCTTTCTGCCGATACCGTGCGTTTCTTCAACCGCACACCATCTATAGCCATGCTCTCATACTCCAACTTTGGTACTGATAATGATGGCAGTGCAGCGATTGTTCAGAACGTAGTGAAGCGATTGCACGAGACTTGTCCTGATCTCATGGTAGATGGTGAAATGCAACTCAATTTTGCTATGGACAAGGAGCTTCGTGACGAGAAATATCCCTTCAATAAGCTCAAGGGACAGGATGTCAATACGCTTATCTTCCCCAACCTCTCCTCAGCGAACTCTTCATACAAGATGGTCAAGGCGCTTGTTGATGATGGCGAGTTGGTAGGCCCCATCCAAATGGGACTTAACAAGCCTATCCACTTTACCGACTTCGAAAGTTCTGTCAACGATATCGTCAATGTGACGGCAGTAGCTGTGATTGATGCCATTGTGATGGAGAAGAAAAAGTAGGAGAAAGCTGACATCATCTGCGGATAGCAACTACAATAGATTGGTGATTGATGGTCAACAGCGTTTGACCATCATTTCACTTCTTTTGTTGGCAGGTATAAAAGCAGTGAAAGATGGTGCTATTGAGATTAGCAAAGAATCAAAAATAGACGAAGCATACGAAGTCTTCTTAAAAGCCAAGTTCTGTAACTCTGAGCGTAAAATCAAGTTAGTTCCCATAGAGAATGACCGTATCGCTTACTATAAGATATTCAATGAAGAAGACTCCTCTACAAAAATACTTGTGGACTTCAATGGATAATAGAAGTAAACTTCGTTGTTTATGCTTCTTGTTTGAGAAATGCGACATAGCCGAGTCTGAATTGGTGCTGTTGCTTGAACCTGTTAAAGAATAAAAGTTATGACAGCCAAGAACAATATACCGCAGTTTGTAAATAGCGATTCTTTCATGGCAGACAAGAACTATTTGAAGTGGTTGTCTGACTTAAAGAAACGTTTCCACATTGCACAGCTCAAAGCTGCTGTCAAAGTGAATACGGAAATGCTCAAATTCTATTGGAGTTTGGGCGAGGACATTTGCGAGAAGCAGAAGCAATATAAGTGGGGTGCAAACTTTATGAAAAGGTTAAGCCTTGATTTGCGTGCGGAATTTCCACAAACTGAGGGATTTTCATGGTCTAATCTCTATAAAATACGAAAATGGTATTTGTTTTATTCTTCACAAATTGAATTTTTGTACCAAGCTGGTACAAAATTACAAAAGGTGGATAATGCAACAACCCCAATGCCAGACTTACTGCAATTTGTTCCTTGGAGGCATCAAACAGTAATTGTTTCCAAATGCGCCACCATAAACGCTGCATTGTTCTACCTCAACAAGGTTGTTGAAGACAACATGAGCCGCACGGAATTGGAGCATGTGATTAAGGCTCAACTATACGAGCACACAGGCAAGGCTTTGAATAACTTTGATGTTACATTACCACGACCTCAAAACGAATTGGCAACAGAGATTATAAAAGACCCTTACAAGTTGGATTTCTTCTCATTGCCAAGCAAGTTCAGCGAAATGGACTTGGAGAACAAGTTGGCAACGAACATCACTCGCTTCCTTTTGGAATTAGGCAAAGGATTTGCTTATGTAGGAAGACAGATGGAGCTTGACACACCAAGCGGCAAATCATACTTTCCCGACATGATATTCTATCATACACGGCTGAAATGCTATGTTGTGATAGCACTGAAAATAGTGGACTTTATGCCAGAATTCATTGGTAAACTCAATTTCTACGTTTCGGCAGCAGACGAGTTACTTCGAGGTGAAGGTGACAATCCAAGTATTGGCATTCTTCTTTGCAAGGATAAAGATTCGTCCGTTGTGGAATGGTCTTTGCGTGGCATCACCACACCATTAGGTGTAGCAAGTTATCAGTTACAAGAAGTATATGAACGTACATTGCTTGAAATAAAGCAGCAAACCTCCGAGGAATATACTCTTGAAAGTAAAGAATAAGCGAGCTTGTCATCTGCTATAACTTGTGGAAAAATAGTCCATCAAATTGGTGGGCTATTTCAAACAATCAAATAAGGATTAAAAATGATAACGACAATAAATAACGAAAATAAGAAACTCATTGCCCCAAATTTCAGATTCCCTGAGTCTCCTTTTGAGCATTCCTATTCGTCAGCTTGTTTGCTCGTTCTCTCATAATTCTTTCCTGCCCTAAAAAGTAAATAACTATTGAAAAGCCTCTTTCTTTCATCCCCACTTCTGCGTCGGGGTGGGGAAAGAGGTGTTTCATTCCCAAAGATAAAAAGCATGTTTTCCAGATTCTTATCCGTATTCTTCCTGACAGTGCTCTCTTTTGCATGGAGTGAGCAAATGTGTGCGCAGACCATCGTGGAACTGAAGCGTGGAGGAAGCGTCCGTTCTAAAACGGTAGAAGATTATAAGGACGATTACAAGATGAACGAACGTCTACAGGCCGACTCCGTGAAGTACGTAGACCATTTGCGCAGAGCCTTCAATGCCCTACATGCCGATTCGCTCAGTGAAGCAGAAACCTTATTCCGCGAGGCACTCAAACTCCGTCCATCCGCGCCTGGCAATCACGTGATAAAGTATAATCTTGGCCTCGTGGATATGGCGCGCGGTAATAATGTGGAAGCGGTCAAGAAGCTAACGGAGATAGTTCGCCAATATCCCAACTATTTCGATGCTCGCCTAGCTCGTGCTGAGGCGAATCTGCAGTTGGGGCATTCGGCCGAGGCCATAGACGATGCGCAGCAGATTCTTGATAAGCCCGGCCTTGAGGGTATGAACGCTCAACTTCTTGAGAAAGCTCGCTTCATTCGTGCAGCAGCTCGCTATCAGCTTCGCCTCTTCAATGATGCTCATGCCGACCTGCAAGCTATCTTGCGCGAGAATCCGCAGAATGAGAATGCACAACTTCTTGATGCCCTTTCGCTTCAGAAAATGGGTCAGCCTAAGGAGGCTCTAAATAGGCTCAACCTCATTGTCTCGGCTCATCCCAAGAGTATTGACGCGCTTTCCACCCGAGCCATGGTGGAGTCGGAACTTGATATGCCTGCCATGGCTCGAGCCGATTATGATACACTCATACAACTCTGTCCCTCTGAGAGTGGCTATTACATAGAGCGTGCAAAGATGCTTATCCGCCTAGGCGAAAAGAATGCCGCCAAGGCCGACCTTAATCAAGCACTCAAGCTGGGCGTACCTCGAGGTATGCTACACCCGCTCTTCCAACAGGTGAAATAGTATATAGACCTTTCATACTTCTAATTAAATATATGCGTAGGATTTTCCTTTTGTCGATATTGGCACTATTCTTCCTCACAGTAAGAGGGCAACAGCATTCGCCCATCTCGCCTAGCATTCGTTATGAAGTGCGTGCCGCTTGGCTCACCACATTGATGGGCTTGGATTGGCCGAATCGTCCGGCCACAACCGAAACTCAAGCTGAGGCGCAGCGCCAGCAACTCTGCACCATGCTCGACAAGTTACAGGCTGCAGGCATTAACACAGTGCTCTTTCAGTCGCGTATTCGTTCCACTACGGCCTACGCTTCAGCAGTAGAGCCATGGGATGGCATCTTTACGGGTACTCCTGGTCAACGTCCACTCTATGATCCGCTCCGCTTTGCTGTGGATGAATGTCATAAGCGTGGCATGGAAATTCATGCTTGGGTAGTAGCCTTTCCCATCTGCAAAGTGGCGGTGGCAAAGCAATTAGGAAAGCGTGCGCTTCCTCAGCAACATCCCGAACTCTGTCAGCGTTGCGGCGATCAGTGGATGATGAATCCTGGCGTGCCTCAAACAGCCAACTACTTGGCACGTATCTGTCAAGAAATTGCAGCGAATTATGAAGTAGATGGCATTCATCTAGACTATATCCGCTATCCCGAAGCCACCATTCCTTTCAATGACGAGGCCACCTATCGTCGGTATGGCAATAAGCAGTCTCGTAGTCAGTGGCGCACGTCTAATATCGACCGTTGCGTGCAGATGATACATGATGCTGTGAAGGCTGTGCGTCCGTGGATAAAGTTGAGCTGTTCGCCCGTGGGAAAATATTCCGACCTCGCGCGCTATTCTTCTTATGGGTGGAACGCTCGAGATGCCGTTTCGCAAGATGCACAGCGCTGGCTCCGTGAAGGATGGATGGACATGCTCTTTCCCATGATGTATTTCGATGGAAAACATTTTTATCCCTTCCTCGCTGACTGGAAAGAGCATGATGCTGGTCGCCCCATCGTGCCAGGCCTTGGAATTTATTTCCTCAATGCTCGCGAAAAGAATTGGCCGCTCACTACGATTCGTCGGCAGATGAATGTAGCTCGTGCCGAAGGACTAGGCGGACAAGCTTTCTTTCGCACCAAATTTCTCCTAGCCAATGAGAAAGGTCTCTACGATTGGTTGAAAAATTCCTTCTATGCTCAGCAAGCCCTCGTTCCGCCCATGACTTGGCAAGATAGCATTCCGCCCACACACCCCGTTCTGACGCAAAGAGTTGACGGCTTACATCTCCAGCTACAATGGGCTCCTTCCATAGACAATAGCGGGCAAAGCGTTACATACAACGTCTATCGTATTGACCCTCTTTTCGGCGACCGACTCTTAGCCACGCATCTGCGTGAAACTCACTATGAGTGCGTTCTCGCCTTGCCTGCATTGCGCCATAGCAGCTATGTGGTGACGGCAGTCGATGTCTATGGTAATGAGAGTAGACCTACTTCATCATACGAACGAACGGACAGTCTATTTCAATAGCTGTCATAACTCAACATTCGGATTTAGCATAGGCGGGCTTTTAGCTCGCCTTTTTAATTTCTTATTCTACTTTCGGATTCAGTCCGCCCATTCTAAATCCGAAACTTAATTTATAAATTAAAAAATAAATAATAATAGATATGAGATTAAACTCTTCTTATACTCGCCGTTCACTGGCTATGCTCTATTTTCCTGATTGTGAACCACGCAATGCGGTAAGACGACAGACGGGAATGATTAAGCGATGCACAGATCTTTACGAACAGCTGACCCAATGCTCTTTGTTCGACAAAAAACAAAATCTTACGATTCATGAAACTCGTCTCATCGTGGATTATTTAGGCCTTCCGGAAGGTTGTTTTGACGATGAAGATTAAGCTGTTTCTACGACCTAAATCTTAGTACTCTAACGATGAAGACCGATAGGTGCTAACGATGAAGATCATTAGGTGCTAACGATGAAGACCGTTAGACTCTATGGATAAAGACCGATAGGATAGACTG